>JBEDJV010000150.1:0-5055 GCA_041172545.1 Bacteroidota bacterium
TTATGCAACAGCGAAATACATCGTTTACAACAAGGAATTGGAAGCACCTCCAGCGATTTAGACTTGACTGTTTCACCAGACAACTTTGGAGATGTTTTCCAAAAGGATTTGGCATTGGGAACGAAAAACATGGCATTATTCAGTGAACATCTTTTCAAAGTAGGAAAACGTCTTTCACTTACCCCTGGATTTCGTTCAGAGTATTTGATCAATCAGCTTTCCGGACGCTCCAATAATTTCACAAGTGGCATCATGGAAATCCAAGAGAAAAAGCGTTTTATCCTTCTGGGTGGACTCAGTACAAATTTTCAATTGTATGCCAAACAACGAATGAAATGGAGTTTGTATGCAAATGCAACTCAAAACTACCGTCCAGTAATGTATTCCGAATTACTACCATCTTCCACTACGGAAGTCGTTGATCCAGCGATGAAAGATGTGACTGGATTTACGTCCGAACTTGGCACCAAAGGAGTATTTATGGACAGAAAAGGTCCCATTACTTTTGACATCAACGTGTTCTATTTGAGGTACAATGGGAAAATCGGAACATATTTAGTGAACAACGCGCCTTTCAAAACGAACATCGGTGATGTGGTCAGCAAAGGAATGGAAGCGTATGTGGAATGGTCTTTTTTCAATCCTTTCTTCAAAAATTCAACAATGAGCGAATTGCTATCCGTCTATGTGAGTGGAACGATTCAGGATGCGCGTTATGTGACCTGGAACAATCCTGCTTTAGCGCAAGATCCGAGCACATCCATCCAAGGTAAAAAAGTGGAATACGCACCAAGTCAACTGTTGAGAACGGGATTAAACTACGACTTCAAAGGATTCTCTTTCAATTACCAATTTTCCTACACCGGAAGTGTGTTCACTGATGCAGCAAATACCGTTCTTTCAAATCGCAACTGTTGGACAACTTAAAGCCTATTCCATACATGACATTTCTGTTTCCTACAAGTTCAATAAAAACTACCAATTGAAATTCGGGGTGAACAACTTATTGAATGAACAATACGCAACGCGTCGCAGCGGAGGATATCCGGGTCCAGGATTGTTGCCATCGCAAGGAAGATCGATTTACGGGACGATGATTATAAAGTTGTGATTTAGAATTAAAACCCTCCAAATTACACATCAAAGCATAAAGTACCCCGTTGCTTTCCCCTGTCCTTCTTTCGTAATGATTCCTTTTTGAACCAATTCACCTAGGTTTTTTTTCACCGTAGGTAAAGCGAGTCCAAGTTTCTTTGCAATTTCACCAGAACCGCAACCTGAATGGTTTTGAATGTAAAACAATATACTCTTTTCACGAATGGACACAGGAACATCTATTTTACTTTCTTCTAGTTTGAATAATAGTTGATCTTGAATATGAATCAAGCAGCTGATAAAAAATGTAATCCATTCTGTTATATTTTCTCCAGGTCTTTCGCGTTGTGTCTGCATGAGTATTCTGTAATACTCAGATTTCCGATTTTCAATTTCATGCTCAAAACTAACGTATTGAATCCATGAATACCCATTCTTCAGTAGCAACAAACTACCAAGCAACCTACTTAGACGGCCATTCCCATCTTGGAAAGGATGTATACTTAAAAATTCGTACACAAAAACCGCTGCTTTCAGCAATGGAATCGTTTCTTTATCGGATTTATACCAATCGAACAACTGTCTCATAGCGTCTTCCGTCGCTATTCCTGGGTCTGTAGTTTTAAATACAATTTGTTTTGTGCCGTCAACGAAGTTCGCCTCAACAGCATTACTGACTTGCTTATATTTTCCTTTATGCCACGTATCCTTTTCGCCATGCTGCATTAAAATTTTATGCAAATTCTTAATTTGACCCTCTGTAATTTGAATGGCATTAAAGTTTTCTGCGATAGTATCTAACGCTTCAAAATACCCAATCACCTCCTGTTCGTCTCTTTCCTCAAGTTTAGCAATAGACAATTTGCCAATCAATACAGCTACTTCATCATCAGTCATTTTAGAACCTTCAATTCTGGTTGATGCGCCAACACTTCGAACTGTTGCTATCGATTTTAATTGTTTTAGTGATGTACCCTCTCGTTTTTCTATAGCAGTCCACGAAGCATCAAACCGATCTATTCTATTTAGGTCAGTAAGGATTTTCATGCCTAGATTCAAGTGTAAATTATGTATTTTCAAACTCATAAAATATACGTATTTATACGCAAATATACGAAAGGTATACGAATAAAGCAAGATAAGAATATACGTATTTATACGTAAATATACGAATGGATATACGAATCAAATTAGCGGAATCCTTTTGCCAATAAGCGATTTACGACATATTGATTAATTCAACTCCTCCACTGTTACTTCTTCCGATTTCGTGTATCCTTTCAATGTCCAAGAGATTAATACAAAGGCCAATAATGCGATGAACGCAGCTACCCAGAACGGTGTTCCGAGTCCGATGTTGGAATCAGGCACACTCGTTTTGAAGTTGTAATAGAACCACATGAACAATGGTGGACCGATGATTTCTGCTAAACTCATCAAACTGGTGAAAATTCCTTGAAGCTCACCTTGCTCGTTGCTTTGGACTTGTCCAGAAATAATGGAACGAATGGCAGGATCGACAATTCCAGTGAATGCGTATGGCAGAATGATGGCGTACATCATCCATCCTTGGTAAATGAGTCCCATTCCTATGAGGACAAAAATCGAAAGGAATAATCCTATTTTCGCTGCGTTTTTCTGTCCGAATTTCGCCACGATTTTACCCGTAAGCGCTCCTTGAACCACTCCGAAACAAACACCAACGACTGCAAGGGAAATTCCAACTTCTTTGGTTGTCCAACCAAATTTCTCCATTGAATAGAAATTCCATGTAGAATGCACACACATCGTTGTTAAAATGGTTAAGAAAGAAACGAGGAATAAATACTTTAACTTCTTGAAGCGTTTCATTTGTTGCAAGGCGCCAAAAGGATTCGATCGTTTCCACTCGAATGCGCGGCGATTTTCCACAGGCAACGATTCTTTCAAAACGATAAATCCATAAATGAAATTTGCCATGGAAAAGAAGGCTGCCACTAAAAACGGTGTACGCGCACCAAAGTCCGAAAGGAGTCCACCAATCGCTGGACCGATCACGAATCCAATGCCAAAGGCAGCACCAATCATCCCGAAATTCTGAGCACGTTTATCTGGTGTAGAAATATCTGCGATGTACGCTGAAGCGGAGGTAAAACTCGCACCAAAGATTCCAGAGACTGCACGTCCGATCACCAACCACCATAAATCCGGTGCGAAATACATGACCATATAATCCAAACTCATTCCAAGGACAGAAATCAACAAAATGGGACGACGTCCAAAGCGGTCGCTTAAATTTCCAATCAACGGCGAAAAGAGGAATTGCATAAACGCGTATGCGCCCATCACCCATCCAAAATACTGAGAAGCTTGACTGATTGGAACAGCGGCAGTTTCAGAAATTAGGGTTGGAAATGACGGAATGATGATACCAAGACCTATTGAATCTAAGCAAATGGTAACTAAAATAAAAAGTAAGGCTGATTTCGGATTAATAACATTCATGTGATCTTGGGTCTAGTTTGAGTCGCAAAGATACAGAACTCCGAGAGATTGGTAGATTAAGATGTTATGAAATCTAATTATAGGTATTTATACGACTCCCCTTGCTCAATTAACTGTTCAATGTTTTTCAATACTTGTTTCATGTATTTCCTCCAAAATAATTTGGTGAATAGCCAATTGAATGGATAATAGAAGATCCCATGTGCATACATCGTATAGGAATAGTCAATCTGTATGGTATTTGCTGCGATTTCTGTAGTTTTCCATTCACCAACAAATTGATAGAATCCTAGCATCCATGATTGAAAATCATCCACTTTAATTTTCCAATAGTCTTTTCCCTCCGTTCCAACACATGATCCATAGAAACGTATCCTCCCTTTTGTGTCCAAGACTTCGCAGCAAATACCTTCTTCGTGGAATTGACTTTACCCCAGTTTTCATCATTGGTACAATGGGTTACTTTCGGCAAGACACCAAATCCCGTGTGCACTTTGGAAACATCACATAACATGGGCATTTTAAAAGCCTGTTCTAAGGAACAATGATAGATGGTTTGAATGCTGGTTTGGAATTTCATGGGTGCAAGGTAGTCAATAATTAAAGGTAAATATGGATAATCAATTTCGAAAGTTTTATCAATAAAATTGTTTTTAATATTCCACTTTGATTACTTCAGCTAATATCGATGACTAGTAAAATTCATACTTGAATGCGAAGCCAATTAGCACATTTACTCCGGATTACTCGCTATCGCTCGTAATCCCTTTTGGGGAGTCGCTTCAAAGAATCATAGAAGCTAAGCTCTTAGCATATTTGGCTTTTTTTGTTTTCAATACGCAACAAAAGCAAGCTTATGACGCGCTTCAAAACAAAAAAAGCCAGCCTTAAGGCTAGCTTTTTGATTCTTGGGCGGAGAGTGAGGATTATGAACTATAAGCCTCTATCCCTTATAAATACTTGATTTTTCTCTACTTCTTGTCTAATAGGTAACCAGTTAGATACCCAGTGCTAAAGACGGGAGCTTTAACTCTAGACCTCTGTGGTAACCAATTAGCGCTTTAAAATTAAAATAAAATATCGGAGATTTTTCAATCGAACTAATTTCTTTTTGATCGTTTCAACACGAATCAATTTTGTGGAATTACATTTTTGTACCTTCTGCAATGGCTTAAAACGCTGTTTCCTGGATCTGGTGATTTCGGTTCATCTGCCATTCCTTCAAGGGATGCAATCCATGCACTTTTTAAAATCATATCTATTTAGGCAATTGGCAATGGGTATATATATACCATTGCCATATTGCCATGAATGATTTTACCGAAAACAGAACCACAATGACAACCAAAAAAACTAACTACCTCTTACCCTTTATTTTAGTCACCACACTTTTTTTCCTCTGGGGAATTGCAAATAACCTAAACGGAATTTTAATACCACATCTAAGAAAAGCATTGTTGCTATCTAACATGCAGT
>JBEDJV010000151.1:0-4486 GCA_041172545.1 Bacteroidota bacterium
AACTGCAAAAAATGCAACAGCGGCAAAAACGGAAAAAGGTTCATTCGAATCGGATGTGATTGTTTCTGGTGCAGACTACGAGCATACGGAAAGCAAACTACTGAAAGAAAACGCAAATTACTCCGAGAAATACTGGGACAAGCGAACCATGGCGCCCTCTTGTTTAATTTTTTATGTCGGAATCAATAAGCGAGTGGAAAACCTTCAACACCACAATTTGTTTTTTGATGAGTCTTTAGAGGAACATGGAAAAGAAATATACAAAGATCCAAGTTGGCCAACGTCTCCACTTTTCTATTTGAGTGCTCCTTCACTTACGGATCCATCCGTAGCACCTGAAGGTTGTGAAAATTTATTTTTTCTCGTGCCCATTGCTCCAAACTTGAAAAGTGAAAAGACTAAAAGATATCACTGGAAATGACATCAGTCAAAACATCGTTTACAAAAGAAGTTATTGCATCAATGATTTCAAAGGTGATTATCATGCATTTAAAGGAAATGCATACGGACTGGCAAATACCTTGCTCCAAACAGCGGTTTTAAAACCACGTTTGAAGAATAAAAAACTGAAGAACTTCTATTACACAGGACAATTAACAGTTCCTGGTCCAGGAGTTCCTCCATCCATTATTTCCGGTGAAGTAGTGGCTAAACAAATTATGAAAGAATTCCCGCTAAACTAACGGCTATGAAACAATTATTCGACGATATCAGTCAAGAGATGAGTCAGCTGACCACGAAAAGGTACAGCACATCATTTTCATTAGGGATTAGTTTTTTAGATTCCGATTTACATAAACCAATCTATTCGATTTATGGCTTTGTTCGTTTTGCAGATGAAATCGTTGATTCATTTCACGGATTCGACAAAGAAGCTTTATTAGCTGATTTTAAGATTCAAACATACAAAGCGATTGCAGAAGGAATTTCATTGAATCCAATTCTAAATAGTTTCCAATGGGCGGTGAATAAATACTCCATCCCAATGGAATTAATTGATACTTTTTTAAATTCCATGGAAATGGATTTAAACAAACAATTCTACAGCAAAGAGCAATATGAATTGTACATCCTTGGATCTGCAGAGGTGGTCGGACTCATGTGTTTAAAAGTATTCGTAGAAGGAAATGATGCGGAATATGAGCGACTTAAACCAAGTGCTATGAAACTTGGTTCTGCCTTTCAAAAAATCAACTTTTTAAGAGATCTTAAAGACGATTTTCAAACCTTAGGTAGAACATACTTTCCTGGAATCAACATGGAAGAGTTCAATGCAACGGTAAAAAAAGAAATTGAAGCAGATATTGAAGCAGATTTTCGTGCGGGATATGAAGGGATTTTACAGCTCCCTAAAAATGCGCGATTCGGAGTTTACATGGCATACAAATACTACTTTAAGTTATTTAAAAAAATCAAGGCGAAATCCGCTCAAAACATATTGACTGAGCGTATTCGCATTCCCAATTACCGAAAAATGCGCATACTTCTAACTTCATATGTGCGACATAACTTGAATATGTTGTAAGATGCTTGAAGAGGTCATTTTAGTAGATGCGCACGATACGCACATCGGAACAATGGAGAAACTTGAAGCGCACGAAAAAGGATTATTGCACCGTGCATTTTCTATACTACTCGTAAACGAACGAGGTGAAATGTTACTTCAACAGCGCGCATTGGGAAAATACCATTCGCCCGGACTATGGACCAACGCTTGTTGCAGTCACCCTCGTCCTAATGAAACGAACCTTGAGGCTGCCAATCGACGATTACAAGAAGAACTAGGAATGTCCGTTTCCATGACTGAAATTTTTCAATTCACTTACCGTGCTGAATTAGAATATGGTTTAATTGAACATGAAATCGATCATGTTTTTTTGGGGATGACGAATGAGAATCCGATGATCAATTTGACCGAGGTGATGTCCTATAAGTGGATATCCCTTTTAGAATTACAACAAGACATAATTACCCATCCGGAAAAATATACCGCTTGGTTTAACTTATTAATGGTAGATCATTTTTCTTCCATTCAAAACGCACTGAAACATGAAAGTAAGTAGAAGAGCTACGTTTAATGCCGCACACAGATTGTTTCGCCCAGATTGGACAGACGAAAAGAATGTAGAGATTTTTGGAAAATGTAGCAATCCAAATTTCCACGGACACAACTACGTGTTAGAAGTGATCTTAGATGGTGAGATAGACCAAGAAACTGGTTATGTCATTGACTTAAAAATCGTTAAAGATGCCATAAAATCTGAAATTGATGAACGATTTGACCACCGAAATTTGAACTTAGACTGTCCTGAATTTAAAGACCTGAATCCAACAGCTGAAAACATTGCGGTTGTCATTTGGAATCTTTTAAGAAATAAATTACCCATGCACTTGGCTTTGACCATTAAATTATGGGAGACCGAGAATAATTGTGTGGAATACGCAGGTAAATAATCAATCATGGTACTTTTTTGGCATCGCAGAGACTTGCGCATAACAGATAACGCAGGATTATTCAAAGCGCTAAAAGAAAATGAAGAGGTGCAACCTGTATTTATTTTTGATGCATCGATTCTTTCGGAATTACCTCGGAATGATCAACGTGTACGTTTCATCCATCAGGAAATTCAACGCGTCAAAAAGGAATACCAAGAATTAGGTTCCGACCTGAAGGTTTACTTCGGAAATCCCATTGAAATTATCCCATCTGTTGCTTCTCAATTAGCATGTTCAGCAGTCTACACCAATCGAGATTACGAACCATATGCGTTGGAACGAGACAAACAGATTTTTTCATCCCTAGAAGGATTAGGCATTTCATTTATCGGATCAAAAGATCATGTGATTTTTGAGAAAAACGAAGTTACCAAGGATGATGGGCTACCTTATACCATCTTCACTCCCTATGCTCGGAAATGGAAAGCGACCTTGAGTGAATCTTCTTTTTCTACCTATTCAACTTTAGCGCATCGAGCAAATTTTGCGCGCGTTGAAAACGCCGAGGAATTAATCTCCATGAAAGAACTTGGATTCGAGGATGTTTCATTATTTCCCTTTCCTGCCAGATCCTTTCCAGAATCGATTGTCAACGAGTATCACGAGAATCGAGATTTTCCGATGGTCAATGGCACAAGTCGACTAAGTTTACATCTACGTTTTGGGACAATCAGCATCCGTGAATTGGCGCGCTTCGCGTATGAACGTAATGAAACTTATTTAAATGAATTGATTTGGAGAGACTTCTACCAAATGATTATTTATCACTTTCCACATTCCGTAAAAAACGCTTTTAAAAAGCAATACGACAAAATTGAATGGGAGCAAAACGAGACGCATTTCAAGGCGTGGTGTGAAGGAAAAACGGGTTATCCACTTGTTGACGCCGGAATGCGCGAATTAAATGAAACAGGATTTATGCATAACCGCGTTCGAATGGTAGTGGCTAGTTTTTTAACGAAGCACTTATTAATCGATTGGCGTCGAGGCGAATCCTATTTTGCGGAAAAACTGATGGACTTCGAATTGGCGAGTAACATTGGGGGTTGGCAATGGGCTGCAGGTTGTGGATGTGATGCCGCTCCGTACTTTCGCGTTTTTAATCCCACAGCCCAACAAGAAAAATTCGACAAGCAAAAAAAATACATTCAGAAATGGGTTACAGAATATGGTACTTCGGCGTATCCAAGTCCTATTATTGATCACGTTTTCGCGCGAGAACGCGTACTTAGCAGATTTAAAAAAGCACTAAATGAGTAATTCCATTCAACTCGGCGATAGATGCCCAAACTTTACATTGAACAACCAAGCTGGTCAATCAGTGAGTATTTCAGATTACATTGGAAAACAAAAACTTGTATTATTCTTTTATCCAAAAGACGACACACCTGGGTGCACGAAAGAAGCCTGTGAATTCAGAGATCGCTACGCGGATTTTATTGAGGAAGGCTGCGTCGTATTCGGTATTTCATCGGATAGTGTAGATAGTCATGTTGGTTTTGCAGAGAAGCACAACCTACCATACGACTTACTATCGGATTCAAAAAAAGAAGTTCGTAAACTCTTTGGAGTACCCGGAAATTTATTTGGACTCATTCCTGGACGCGTGACATATGTGATGGATGAAAAAGGAGTGGTCATTGGCATTTTCAATTCTCAATTAGATCCAATTGGACACATTGACACTGCTCTGCAATTGATTCGTCAAAAGTAAATAACGCTTTTTCCTTCGAGAACATGTGCTAGAATTGATTAGTACTTGTACTATTTTTTCGTTAGAAGAAGTACTTTTCTTCACCTTGAAATTAGATAACCTTCGTAAACAGGATCACTCACGTGTATCTAAGCAAAAGTTAAATTGCGGTTTAACTCTTTATTATTTATTCATTTCAACTTATATTGTCTTTTGATTTATTTATTCTTGTTTTATTCTCTCGCGAGGCGAAATACTCTTTATCATCGCCGATGAAGGCTTTAGTCGCAACACCCC
>JBEDJV010000152.1:0-4231 GCA_041172545.1 Bacteroidota bacterium
GGAAGAGCCAAAAACCACCATCCAGCGCCTGCAAGCTGAAAACACCCTCTTGCGCTCGACCCTTAATCGTTGCAAAAAGAACTCAGGGCTTGACAATTTGCTGGAACCGGAGGTTGCTGGAACCGGAGGTGGCCGTCGCAATGAATTGGGTATAAAGGGACAGCCATTTATTGGGTGTATACGACAGACCAACTTGTCCGTGAGCCCCCAATTGAGATTGCTGTCCATCATAGCTGTAAATGTTAACGAACGGAGATGTGAGCATAAATGAATCAACAACATAAGAAATGACACGAAAATCAATTCCACCTCCATAGAGCATATCAATCTTTTTGGAAAGTACTTTTGAATTGGAAAATGTCCCGCTCAAAGCCAAGTATGAACGATTGGATCGAATCAATTCTGATTCAGCATCATTTATCCAATTGCACCAATTGGAATAAGCAGAAAGATTTACTGCTAATAACTGTGTTTTGTTTAGTTTTCGTTGGTATTGTAAACCATACGACTCCAAGAAAATATTTGACGCGGTACGATACTGGCCAATGTTCATCAAGGGTCCACCATCCAGAAAACGATGAAAAAGTCCAGTTTGAATGGATAGTTGATTTTTAGATTGAGCAAACAAAAGACATTGCATGCTGCAATGAAGAATAAGTGCGAAGATTAAAGTTGTTCTCATGTTCTTACATACGTGATTTTTTGAACGAAGGGAAGTTCAGGTCTTAAATTAGTATTATTTTGGTGCTTCACTTCCTTCTAATGGATTTTTATCGTACTTCCTAACGAGAACAACAACTTTTATGTGATGAAAATGAAATTACTCCTATTTATCTGTCTAGTGACTTTCACAAATGTCAAGGCACAATCGACCAAACAATGGAAAGTGGAAGGGATTCAAATTAATTTTGGTGGATTAATGAGTTCCAAAATTCCTTCGGCATCCTATGCCACATACGCAGATTTCATAGGGGAGACGGATACCACATATACGGATTTTTCCGCGCCAGTTCAATTAACAAACTTGCGTTTACATCCCATTTTTAATGGAAGTTTACATGTGATTCAACCTGAAAAGAATGTCATTCATCGTTTTGGATTGACCATTCAAAATAAGAGTATTTCCTCGTTTGTTCTGATTGGAACTCCTGACATCGATAGTACAACGAATATTGAAGTGTATTCCTCCATTGCTGCCTATCGTTTGGACCATACATCACCGGTGCTAACATTTGACTATGCATTCTTAAAGAAAGTTTCTTTGTCGCAACGATTTAACCTAACTGTAGGAGCTGGCGCGTATGTCGGATATAGTTTATGGAATACCATAAAATCGAGGGCAAGAATCAATCAATGGCCAAGTGGGAATGAATCAGGTAGTCTTTGGAATGGTCGCAGTACATCCGATAATTTCACTCGGGATGCTCTTTATTCATTTTCAAAACATACATTAAACTTGGGCCTTTACACGAGTTTTGGTTTCGAATATGGATTAAGTTCGAATCAGAACGTTGCTCAAAAATGGTATTTCACCTACGAAAGTCGTTTTTGTTATGACTATTTTGCGGTGAAAAGTGTTCCTTCGTCTTGGTTTTCCTTTCAGTGTTCCCAACAACTTGGAATCAAGTATTATTTGAATCGGTAAAAAAAAAACTGGGTACACATCATTTTGAACTTCACAGAGGACTTTATTCGTCAAATTGTACAGCGAGACCGTCGCAGTATATTGCTGTTGTATGAATTTGCTTATCCGTTTATGCTGCGTCGTTTATCGCGTTTAAGCTTGCACAAGGAAGAACAAATGAGCATCGTGAATGTTGCCTTTTTAAAAGCCATTGAGCGCATCGAAACCTTTGATCGCAACAAGGACTTCGCCGCATGGATTAGTACGATTGTCAAAAATGAATTCATTGATCAATACCGCAAAAAGCAGAAGGATAATAAGTTATTCAAGGATATTGATTTTGAAAAAGAATTTCAAGCAAGCGAGAATTCAGATTTGATTGTACAAGTAGAAGATGCTTCGAAATTACTATTTCAATTCGTGGATGCTTTACCGGAAGCAACCCGCATTGTCTTTAACCTTTTTGTGATTGAAGATATGTCCCGAGAGGAGATTGCCACAGCGCTTGACCTCAACTATGATACCGTGAAATGGCACATCTTGAAAGCTCGAAAAATAATCGCTGTTCAACTAGAAAAAACAACATTATGAAGAATCAGTTCACTTCATTTGAGAATGACTATCGAAACGAGGTATTCAATCAATCGCTTGATTTGGATGCTGATTTTCTGTCCGACCTAGAAAAACGCTTGGAAGAACCAAAGCGTAAAAAGAAAGGCTTGCTTTTCTGGTGGATTTTTGGCGCTTCGACACTTTGCACCTTTGTCGTATACGGAATGCTGCAGTTTCGTTTGGGATTAAATGAATCTTGGTTCAATGCTTCCATTCAAACACACAAGAAACAGGGGAGTGAGACTGCACGAGTTTCCAACCCTAAAAGTCAAACAACTGAGAAGATAAAAGGACAAACGTCTAAACCCATGTTTTCAATGTCCTCTGTGTCTGATAACTCGGATAGATATGCCTATCAGCACTTGGAATCCACAGTCTTTTCTAATCATTCGCTACCACTTTATACAGGGAATCCTGAAAATGTTGCTTCGGATACGTCCCGAGTAACACTTACAATGAAACGCTTAAATGAATTGTTTATCAGTTTGTTAATGATGCCAAACCTCACGGTAAAACGAACATCAATCCTGGTACAAGCCCGTGAACGTAGGCTGGAATTGGAAATCTATTCTGGCTTGAATTTTACGCGAAGTTATTTGTACAGCGATTTCAATTTAGTGAGTTCGTATGATGTCATGTTGACACAGTCGGAGTCCTTGTTAAAAACAAAGAACCTTGGATTGAACCTTTACACGTATGCAGGGAATTTTCAATGGGGGATAGGAGCTTTTATCACGAGTCTCGGTGAACAAGCGGACTTCAAGTATGTGGATGCCTTGATTCAAGTGGATCCGTCTAACTTAAATCAATACGATACGACGTATATTGACAAAACGTACACGGATCAAAACAAATATACATTCGTTCAAGTACCAGTGAGCATTGGATATCAATTTCAGTGGGAAAAGTTCTCGCTGACACCGCGTTATAGTGCTTCTTTTGGCACACGATTTAAAGAACAAATCGGGTATTATCCGAGTCGCAGTGGAATTGGATTGGAATCGTTCTTTGTTCCAAAATGGAATTTCCAACAAAGCCTACAACTCGAGTTTAGAACCGGATTCAAACAAACGTTCATCAGTTTTACCCCTTATTTGAATTTCAACAGTGTCAAAACCCCACCACAGATTTTCAGTTACCGCAAGTACATCAATTTTGGATTCAATGTTGGGCTTGGTTTCAAAATCAAGTAAGAAATCAGAGGGAAATGTAAATAAGAATAAGTTCCGTCTGAAATCTAGAACATATTCTATTTTTAAAAACCCATGATGAAAGTCAGCTTGAGAACATCCTGGTATTGATCGGAAATAAGTATATTTAGTCAAAATTGACCCATGCGTTTTCTTTTTTCTCTCCTGTTTCTCACTTCTTTTCACGCATTTTCTCAGTCCTATCAATTGTTGGATGAACAAAGCCGTGAAGCCATTCCTTTTGGAAAAGTCATTCCGAGTAAGGAAAATCCTCGGTTGACCGACATCGATGGAATCTTTCAAGTGCAGGACACGCTGCAAAGCATTCAAGTGCGTGCGACAGGTTATTACGATAGCATCGTTCAACTTTCCTTGGTTCAAAATAGAAAAATCTACCTCAAAAGCAAAGCGCAAAATGTGCAAGAAGTGGTGGTGAAACCTGGAATCAATCCTGCTGAACGCATCATGGCGCAAGTGATTGCCAATCGCATGAAAAATCATCCCTTCGAAAACGACGGATTTATTTCCAAACAATACAGCAAATTCACCTTTGACCTCGATGATGCTTCGCGAAAAATCTTGGAGGATACGGTCGTTGATCCATCAGATACCAATATCTACAGTATGAAGCAATTCTTTGGTCGACAACATTTGTTCTTGATCGAAACGGCTTCGCAACATTACTTCGAACCACCCTACAAGGAAAAGGAAATCGTAGAAGCATACAAGGTGTCTGGATTCACAGATCCCATGTTCTCGACCTTTGCACAGTCCATGCAGTCCTTTCATTTCTATGACAACCAAG
>JBEDJV010000152.1:4301-5186 GCA_041172545.1 Bacteroidota bacterium
CAATGGGACAGATACGACCTTTACCATTTTCTTTCGTCCAAGAAAAGGAAAGGACTTTGAAGGATTAACCGGACACTTGTTCATCAATACAAATGGATTCGCGATTGAAAAGGTGTCAGCAAAACCTTACCGGTCAAGTTCTGGAGGAACAGATATTACGATTATTCAAGAATATGCTTTCGTTAATGGAAAAAAATGGTTCCCAGTGAAGTTGTCTACGGAAGTACTGATGGTGTTTGCGGCCATCAATGTTTCCAAAGGAAAAACAGCATTTGTTTCCGGGAAAGGCGCTACGTACATGGAGACCGTTCAGTTTAATCCGCCAGAATTGGATAAAGTGAAATTCAATAACATCGCTGTGCAGACAAAAGTGGGTTCGGAAAAAGTAGTTGATGCTACGTGGGATAGTTTGCGTCCTTTCGAACTGACGGATAAAGAAATAAACACCTACACAAGCATCGATAGTATTTCAAAGGAAGAGCATTTAGATCGCTACTTGAAAATGGCAAAAGTACTTTCGTCTGGACGCATTCCACTCGGATATGTGAACCTCGATGTGTCAAGATTTTTCTCCGTGAATGGTTTTGAGAAAACCAGACTCGGACTTGGGCTCGAAAATTCAGATAAAGTCATTCCGTGGATGACCGCAAGCATCTATGGTGCCTATGGTTTTGGTGATAAGGTGTGGAAATACGGAGGTGCTTTGGACTTTCACTTAGATCCAAGTACCAAAACGAACTTGAAATTGTTCTATTCCAATGATGTGGTGGAAGTAGGAGGGAACGTGCTGTACAAGACAAGTTTGTTCTATGCCCAGGATCCGGGACGCATGCTTTTTGTCAATAACATGTCCTACCAAAAGAAAGCGGGAATTCAGTTTTCAAC
>JBEDJV010000153.1:0-6085 GCA_041172545.1 Bacteroidota bacterium
ACGCTCCTTTTCGATGATGAATTTCAAGTACGAGGAAACGACGTGCTGCTCCGTTTGACCAGGGAATCCGTACACCATCGTGAAGTCGCCTTCTTGACGGTTTTGAAAGGAAATCGGTAAATAATGCAAGGGCGTATAAGGAACATTGTCCGGTGAATAGGCGGCTGGCTTGTTGTCTTTTCCTGCATAAATGCGGAAAACGGAGAAATCCCCTGTATGTCTTGGCCAAACCCAGTTATCTGTATCCCCACCGAATTTTCCGATGGAGTTTGGAGGTGTTCCAACGAAACGCACATCCAAGAATACTTCTTTTAACATCAGGTAGTAATCGTTTCCGTAATTGAACGCTTTGATTTCTGCTTCGTAATGTGTTCCGACAATTGCCGCCGCACATAATTTTTTAATATTTGCTTGAATCACCGCCTGATCACTTTTAGAGCTTGCCCCCGCGAGTACGTCCTTGGTTACGTCATCAATGCGCACAATACGCATCGCAGTTAATCCTGGATTCGTTAATTCGTCTGATTTGTTTTTAGCCCAAAATCCATTTTTCAAGTAATCGTGCTCCAAAGAAGAATGCGATTGAATTTGACCGTAACCACAGTGGTGGTTCGTTAACAATAATCCTTGACTTGAAACCAATTCCGCCGTACATCCACCACCAAATTGTAAGATAGCATCTTTAATACTTGTCGAATTAATACTGTAAATATCCGCCGCAGAAAGTTTCATTCCTTTTGCTTTCATATCGGACTCAAATGCCGCGATTAAAGATGGAATAAGCATTCCTTCTTCCGCAAAAGAGAAAAGGGACTTCGTGATAAAGAGTAATACGATTGAGGCGCGTAAAAAGATTGATTTCATAAGGTCATTTTGGTGAGGCTAAGATACGACGATTTCAGCAAGCGACAATAGGCGGATAATTGCTTATCTTTGCGGCTCAATTGACGTATGCGAATTTTTGAAGGACTTACAGAAAAAATGCCCATTAAGAACGCCGTGGTGACCATCGGAACGTTTGATGGCGTGCACTTAGGTCACCAAGAAATTTTGAAAACACTCAATGCAGAGGCGGAAAAATGTGAGGGCGAAAGTGTTCTATTGACCTTTTATCCGCATCCAAGGATGGTCTTGTTTCCTGAAAATAGAGACTTGCAATTGCTGCAAACACAAACAGAAAAGTTAGCCAAACTTGCTTCTATTGGACTTCAAAATGTCGTGATTTATCCATTTTCAAAAGAATTCGCTGATCTTTCTGCGGAGCGATTTGTGGAAGAAATCTTGATCAAAGGATTGCAAGCGAAAATGGTCATTATTGGCTACGATCATCAATTTGGACACAAGCGAGAAGGGAATTTAGCCTTTTTGAAGCGCTATGCCGAAGCAGGTTGTTTTGATTTACTAGAGATTCCAGCTGAACAAATCGACGAAGCGTATATTTCTTCGTCAAAAATTAGAAGCGCTGTGTTAAGTGGTGATATGTCTGTGGCAAATTCATGTTTGGGCGCACCTTTTGAACTGACTGGTACGGTTGTCAAAGGGCTACAAAACGGACGAAAAATCGGATTTCCAACGGCAAATATCCACCTTCAAGATGCACAGAAAATCATTCCAGCGAATGGTGTGTATGCGGTGAGCATAGAGCTAGCGGGGACTCTTCATACCGGAATGATGAATATCGGATGGCGTCCCACCATTCAGGAGGAAAAACTCGAACGTAAAATCGAAGTCCATGTATTCGATTTCCATAAGGAAATATATGGTGCGACTTGTCAAATTCAAGTCCTCCAATTTGTACGTGCTGAACTTAAATTCCCTAACTTAGAAGCATTAAAAGCCCAAATTCAATTAGATGAAGAAACTGTTCGCGCTTATTTTTCTACTGCTCAGCTTTTTTAACATTGCACAGGTAAACCACGGTAAAATATACATGTGGAATGAAGTAAGTCAGGCGAATCCGGATACGATTCACGCGATTTCATTTGAAAAATACAAATTGGACTCTTTGCCAAAGGAATTGTGGAGGTTTACCAGCTTAACTTACCTGAATTTGGAGAAAAATCAATTAACACATCTGCCAGATGAATTAGCGACGTTGGTCCAGCTAACAGAATTAAACATCAGCAAGAACAAGTTTACCTTCTTACCGCTCATTGTTTGTCAATTGCCCAACTTACAACAGTTAAATGCTTCAAGAAATCGAATTGCGTCCATTCCAAATCAAATCGCGAATTGTCAGCACCTTCGAACAATGGATTTTTATGACAATATCATTGAAGATTTTGGAACGGGTATTTTTAGTTTACCTGAATTGAAAACGCTCAATATTGAGGGAGTCATGTACGGAACAAATTTCGCCGACGACTTGAAGCGAAAACTCCCGAACACGCGCATTTTACTGGATCCACCCTGTAAATGTTTGAACTAAAAATCGTTTATGTATATCGCTTGTCCGTCGGACACGTGAAACTATTTCCTACCTTCGTGTAAAACATCAATTTTGGAACTCATCAACCTTATTTTTCGACTCGGTGTACTTTTTGCCATCTATGGATTTCTTTGGTTTTTCATTGAAATGGGATTGAAATTACTGATTGGTGGACGCAAGCGTACATTAGGGGAAATCTATTTGATAAAAACCGTGAAATACTTGTTTTTAGTGAATGTGACTTTTCTTTTTTGTTTGGAACAATTGGACGAACCCGATTTTCAGGTCAACTACATAAGCCTGGTTCCAAGTTTCATTGTTTTGATGGTGTACTTCTTAGGAAAACTACAACAGAAAGAACAACGCATTCAGATGATGACCAATTTTACTCAAGGATTGCAAGAGGTGCCGTTTAACCGGCAGTGGGAATTGGCCTTGATTTTACTGAGTGGATTGGCTTTTGGTGGACTTGTATTCTATCCACAATTTTCGGAAAATGGCATTTCTAGATGGTTTCAAGAGAGTATTTTGGACATTGAAAACACAGTGTTGATTGGATTTGTGTTTAAGGTGATTGGATTTTTCTTCTTAATCGGCATGTTTTTCAAAATGCTGAATGCCTTGAATTACATCATTTCCGGAAGACCGTTGGTAAATGTGAAAACAGGATTTAGCTCAAAAAAGAACCCTTCGGATGATTCATTTGATGATTTTGAAGAAATTGATGACAATAAACTCTCAGAATAATGGCACACTTTGACGAAAAAGAATTGATCGAACTTTCGAATGAAATCATTCATTCATTGACCAAGTTGGTGCTAGGTGAAAAACCTGGATTCCTGGCGGGTAGCGTTTACAAAAGAATGGAAATACATCCACGCTTGAGCACGATGAAATCCTTGTACGCAAGCTTCGTCATGGACTTTAAGGGTTCATATGAAGATGCTTCGAGCTTGAAAAAACTGACAGATTTCCGCTACGAAATCGTCGAATTGTTCGATTCAGAATCTCCTATCGAACATTAATTGACTACGATGGAATATTCTTTAGGAAAAGCATATAAACTATGTAGCGTCAAACGGATAGACCGTTTGTTTTCCGAAGGGAAGAGATTAAAAGCATATCCAATTACCGTCATGTTCCAAGAAACAGAGGAAGAAATGGAGCATTCCTTTCAAGTCATCTTTTCGGTTCCGAAAAAACGGATGAAACATGCCCATGATCGAAATTATGTCAAACGGTGTTTTCGAGAAATTTTGCGTTTAAATAAAGCGACATTGGAAAATCACTTGACATTCTGCCATAAAAAAATCAATTTTGCGCTCATCTATCAATTGAACGAACGAATTCCCTATGTAGAATTGGAACAAAAATTGCTAGGCGCTATCACTAAACTAATCAGCGAAATAAAAGATGAAAAATAAATTGCAAGCGATCATTTGGATCCTCCTTACCTGTTTCACACTTCAAACCTCATGGGCGCAGTCCAATGGATTCGAAACTCTGAAAAGTTTGGAAATCATGGATCAAATCTACGAGAACCTTGATTTATACTTTGTGGATGAACCTCAAAACGGAAAACTTTCGAAAACGGCGATCGATGCCATGCTCAAAGAATTGGATCCATACACGGTTTATTACCATGAGTCGAACATCGAAGACTATCGACTTTTAACCACTGGACAATATGGCGGAATCGGCGCCTTGATTCGTCAAATGGGCGACTACACGTTTATTTCAGAACCGTATGAGGATTGTCCGGCGGCCAAAAGCGGCATCAAAGCTGGAGATAAAATCTTGACAAAAGCGGCATCAAAGCTGGAGATAAAATCTTGAGTATTGATGGAAAAAATATGGCAAAGAAAACAACTGATGAGGTTTCGGATGCCTTGAAAGGACCAAAAGGAACGAGCATCGAAGTAGAGATTGAACGCAAAGGCGAAGGAAAAAAGAAAATCACCATTGCACGCGATGAAATTAAAATTCCGGATGTGCCCTATTTCGGTATGTTAAAAGGAGAAGTTGGCTATGTGAAATTGAATAGTTTTACCCAAACCGCATCCGCTGATGTGAAAAATGCCATTCAAAAATTACAGGCAGATGGCGCAAAACAATTAGTGCTCGATCTTCGAGGAAACGGTGGTGGACTGCTCATCGAAGCAGTGAAAATCGTCAATTTCTTTGTTCCCAAAAACCAAGTCGTAGTGACGACTAAAGGTCGTGTCAAAGAAGAAAATCGTGTATATACCACATTGGAAGAACCGTTTGCTCAAGAAATGCCACTAGCTGTTCTTGTTGACGGTGGCTCCGCTTCGGCAAGTGAAATTGTTGCCGGTTCCCTACAAGATTTGGACCGTGCAGTAATAATTGGTGAAACCAGCTTTGGAAAAGGATTGGTGCAAAGAACCTACGATTTAAAGTATGGTTCCAAAATTAAAATCACCATTGCAAAATATTACACTCCTTCGGGTCGCTGTGTGCAACGTTTGGAGTATTATGACAAAGAGAATAACGCCAAGGCAAAAGAAATCCCGGACTCATTATTGAAGTCCTTTCAAACCAAAAACGGACGAAAAGTTATTGATGGACGCGGTATTGAACCAGACCTAAAAGTGGAAAGTCCTGACCTAAGTCGTTTAACAGCCGTACTAATTACAAGTAACTGCCTATTTAATTACGCAACGGATTACGTTTTAGCGCATCCGACAATTGCCAATGCAACGGAATTTCATTTGACTGAAGAAGAATACCAAGATTTTCAAAAATATGCCTTAGCACAGGAATTCAAGTACACCACCGCTTCAGAGGAATCTTTGAAGAAAATGAAAGAAACGGCAGAAAAAGAAGGATATTTTGAGGAAATCAAAGCCGATTACGAGGACATGATTTTAAAGGTAACGCCGTCTAAAGAAAGGGACCTACAAAAGTTTAAAACTGAAATTGAGGAAATGTTGGAAAACGAGATCATCTCTAGGTATTATTTTCAAAAAGGAAGAACGGTTGCATCCCTCAAAAATGACATCGTTGTTGAGCGCGCCTTAGAAGTTTTGACGAATTCAACAGAGTACAATACTATTTTGAAAAAATAAGCGTTAGACACATATGTTGAAACGTTATTTCGGACCGCAAATTCATCACCAAGTGCATTTTTTTGTGCTCGCCTTGTTTATCATAGGGGTGGTATGTAGTAAATTTTTAATGTCCATGGGACTTCTCCTGGGCGTACTAAATTTATTAACTGAAGGAAATTTCAATGCTTACTATCAACGACTTCGCGAGAATCCATTGATTCTACACATTCTTCTTTTCTATGGAATTCACCTTCTTGGTATTAGTTGGAGCCATAATTTAGATTATGGCTTGGATGATATCCGAAAGAAAACATCCTTGTTGTTGATTCCACTGATTATTGGGGCACGCCCAGTACCTAGTCCTACACGCTGGACAAAGCTCATTCACTATTTTATGTTGACTTTGGTGATTACCGCCATCATCAACTTAATTGCTTACCATTTTTTTGCGGTAAAACTAAAGTTAATCGATATCCGTGATATGTCCTTGTTCGGATCTCACATCCGTTATGGTATTTTAATCGGAATCGGATTGACCTTTTGCTTCGAGCGAATCTACACACAACGAAAACGCCGAAATGTCTAC
>JBEDJV010000154.1:0-4222 GCA_041172545.1 Bacteroidota bacterium
ATCTTTCAATTATACGCCCCACAAAAACAACACATTTATGTCATTGGGGATTTCAATAACTGGACGCCAACTGCCGCTTATCACATGAATTTGTCGACAAACAATGCAACATGGTGGCTAGAAGTCACAGGACTTACAGCCGGACAAAAATATGGCTACCAATATTTTATTGATGGCACGCAGAAATTTGCTGACCCATTAAGCAGCCTCGTATTAGATCCAAATAACGATGGGAATATCAACGCAGCAACAAATCCGAATCCACTGCCTTATCCAACTGGACAAACTACTGGATTTGTTTCGGTTTTTCAACCTGGAGCTACCCCTTATAATTGGCAAAACACAAGTTTTCAAGGTCCAGCTAAAAAAGACTTAGTCATTTACGAATTGTTAGTCCGCGATTTTGTTGCGAAACACAATTATCAAACATTGATAGATACCTTAGCCTATTTGGATGAATTAGGAATTAATGTGATTGAATTAATGCCTCCGGGAGAATTCGAAAACAATGAAAGTTGGGGATACAATCCATCCTTTCATAAGGCACTAGACAAATATTATGGTACTCCCGAAAAGCTTAAAGAATTTGTCGACAGTTGCCACAACCGTGGGATTGCGGTGGTAGTCGATATGGTTTTGAATCACGCATTCGGACAAAATCCAATGGTGAATATGTACTGGGATGCAGCGAATAATCGTCCAGCAGCGAATAGTCCTTGGTTTAATGCCATTTGTCCGCATGAACCGTATTGCTGGGGTTATGATTTCGATCACACGAGAATGGCCACACAAGCATATATCGATCAAGTCAATAAATATTGGATAGAGGAATACCATGTAGATGGCTTCCGTTTCGACTACACGAAGGGCTTTGCTAATAATGCAGCTGGATATAACCTTGAACGCATCAACTTACTGAAGCGAATGGCGGATAAGATTTGGGATGTCAAATCGGATGCATACGTAATTTTAGAACATTGGTGTGATAACTCGGAAGAAATTCAATTGGCCAATTATGGTATGATGTTGTGGGGTAATTTGACAAATGCCTACCAAGAAGCGGGAATGGGTTACACAAGTACATCAAACATAAGTTCAGGAATATACTCGAATCGTACATGGACCGTTCCTCATTTGGTGAGTTACATGGAGAGTCATGATGAAGAACGTATGATGTATAAAAACTTGACATTTGGTAACGCTACGAATCCAAATCACAATGCAAAAAATGCGTATGTTGCTTTAGGAAGAATGCAAACCGCTGCCGTTATTTTCTTAACGCAACCTGGACCGCGAATGATGTGGCAGTTCCAAGAATTGGGGTACGACATCTCTATTGAAAATCCTTGTCGTGTGTGCAACAAACCAATCCTTTGGAACTATTTTACGCAAGCTAGAAGACGCCAATTATACGACGTATATTCTGCAACATTAAAGCTGAGAAATGATTACGAAACGTTCCGTTCATTGAATTTCACGTACAATTTGAGTGGAGCGGTGAAAAAAATGAAATTGACAGATCCATCGATGAATGGTGTTGTGATCACCAATTTTGCGGTAACATCTCAAAATGGATCACCAAATTTTCACCACAATGGTTGGTGGTACGAATATTTTACTGGAGACAGTTTAAATGTTACGGATGTAAATATGAATTTCTCTCTTGAACCTGGAGAATACCGAATTTATACAGATGTGCGATTGGATCAACCTTTTATAACGGATGCTCCTGTTTCGATTGATGAAGTGCTGGAATCTCATTTTCCAATGAAAGTTTACCCGAATCCAAGTGCAAGTGATTTGCATGTGGCGTTTAGTTCAGAAGGAATGAATGCGATGGAATTAAAGGTGATAAATGAAGCGGGACAAGTAGTTCACTCGGAAATTGGAACAACAAATCCTGGTAAAAACGATGTTTTACTGAATGTGTCAGATTGGAAAAGTGGTTCATACCATGTCCTTCTTCGTGTAGGTAAATTCTATTCGAATGAAGCCTTTATTATAAAACATTAATGAAGTCCATTTGCATCTTTGTCCTTTTCGTCCTGATGGACTTGAGCGTCTATGCTCAGTTCGTTCATCCAGCGAATAATAACGCATTCCTTCAAAATGAAGTGGCAAGTGTTTATGTGACGATGTCCGCTGTCGATGCGCAAACAATGGTTACCGATAGTTTGTACACTGATTTCCCCTTTGTTACTTCGGTGATCTATTCTTCAAGTGCTATTCAAGATACCATCACAAATGTAGGAATACACGTACGTGGAAACACCTCTAGGGATGCGGCAAAGAAGTCTTTTGAATTGTCTTTTAATTCCTATGTTCCGGGTAGAAAATACCGTGGACTAGAGAAAATGAAGTTGAATGGTGAACATAACGACGTTTCCATTTTACGCTCGAAAGCCTCCTTTGATTTATTGACGCAATGTGGACTTCCATCGGCGCGAACAAGTTTTATTAAATTGTATATCAATAATGAATTCAAAGGACTGTACATTCATGTGGAACATTTTGACGAAGAATACATTCAAAAGAGATTTCCAAATGACCATACAGGTAACCTGTTCAAGTGTTTTTATGGATCTGATTTAACCTATCACGGAACAAATCCTGCCTATTATCAAAACACCTATAAGTTGAAAACGAATGAGGCGGTAAATGATTATTCCGGACTTATTCAATTCATTAATATTCTCAATAACTCCGCCGCGGCCAATTTTGTTTGTGACATTCAAGAGGTGTTTGATGTAGATTCCTATTTGCGAACACTTGCGGTGGAAATTTTGATTGGACAATGGGATGGATATGCCTACAACAAAAACAACTATTTTCTATACGAACGTCCCTCGGATGGAAAATTCATCTTCATGGAATACGATTTAGACAATACCTTCGGAATCGATTGGTTCAATGTTAATTGGTCCACACGAAACATCTATACGTGGGCGAATGCCAATCGCCCTCTCTACACGAAATTATTGGCCGTTCCTTACTTTAAGGATCGCTTTAATTACCACATGAAGGACATTCTAACGAATTATTTCATTCCTTCAACATTATCTAGCAGTCTTCAGGCTAAACAAAATTTAATAGCAAGTGCAGCCTTGTTGGATGAGTATAAAGGCTACGATTATGGATTCACCGATCAAGACTTTCTGAATGCCATCGATCAGGCATGGGGATTTCACGTGACACAATCCATCAATGAGTACATTCAAGATAGATATAGCTCCGCTAATAGTCAGGTTTTGGCGGTTCAAAACATTCAAAATCCATGTATTGCTGTACTCGAGGAATGGAGTACAATGGAAAATGGCAAGGCTATCAAAGCATTTGATATGTTGGGAAGGGAAATTCAATTGGATGCAAAGAACTGTTTAAAAATAATCACCTATGAAAATGGAACAACAAAGCAAGTGTATGAGATGGACTAAGTGGACGTTTAGTTTGTTTTTGATCCTTGTGAGTAATTTAAATGCACAAGTGTTAAAACATGTCGAACCAGCCAATTGGTGGGTTGGAATGGAACGCCATGAAGTACAAATCTTATTGCACGGATCAAACATCGCCAACTATCAGGTAAACGTTTATGGATTACCGATAACAGGAATCATTAAAACAGAAAATCCAAATTACCTATTTGTTACTGTTGAAACGAAAGACAAAGTCGCGGGCACTTATCCGATTCAACTCATCGATAAGAAAAAAGAAGTAGCACATTTTGATTTCAAGTTAGAAGAACGAATGAACAACAGCGCTCAGCGCGAGAGTTATACCTCCGCAGACGTCATCTATTTATTAATGCCTGATCGCTTTGCGAATGCCAATGAAGGATTAGACAAGCATCCAGATACGAAAGAAGTCACAGATCGTTCAAATCCTGGGGGACGTCATGGTGGAGACATTATGGGGATCCTTCAACGTTTAAGTTACATCAAAGAATTAGGAGCTACGGCTATTTGGACAACTCCTATGTTGGAGGATAACGAAGAAGTTTATTCCTACCACGGTTATGCGCAATCTGATTTGTATAAAATTGATCCGCGTTATGGTAATAATTCATGGTACAAAGAAATGGTGTTAGAAGCGCACCGCCAAGGACTCAAAGTTATAAAGGATGAAGTGCCAAATCATTGGTCTAGTAAACATTGGATGGTACTAGACTTGCCAACGCACGATTGGATTCATCAATACCCAGCGTTTACACGTTCGAGCTACCGAA
>JBEDJV010000155.1:0-4189 GCA_041172545.1 Bacteroidota bacterium
CTTGGTGCTTTAGTTGCTGTTTTCATTTTATGGATAAGCCGTAGAAACGTCTTCATACAGAGTATTGATTAAATCAAGTTCATGAACAAAACCAAGGCTGTAGTGAACATTTGTCAAATACAATTTGTTGTTAATCAGTAAAATATATTTTTCTAATGGAAAAAAACGGATATTTCGACTACATTTTCATTGGGGCAGGTGCTTCAGCAACCCTCTTGTTACGTAGTTTGGAGTCCCGTGGATTGTTGGTCAATAAGAAAATAGCAGTCATAGATGCGGATGACAAATCGATCAACGATAAAACGTATTGTTTTTGGACATCCACTGATGACAGTATTTCGCATAATTGCCAACATCTTTTCTCTCGATCCTGGTCCAAAATAAGTGTCAATCGCCAAGAACCTGAGACACTCGACAATTCACAATACGTTCACATTTCAAGTATTACCTTGTATAATGAATGCCGAAGGATCATAAACGAGTATCGTTTAACAAGAATTTATTCATCTGTCTTGGGCTTGCTTAAAACAGATGTAGGAGTTGAAGTGCAAACGGTTGACGGGAATTTTAGCGCTAAAACGGTTTTTGACAGCAGGCCACCAAAGTTTGCGGAACCTAAAAAAAACGAAGCGATATTGTGGCAAACGTTTATCGGTCACATCATTTCTCCGAAAGAAGAATATGCACAAGTAGACTGTGTTGATCTAATGGACTTTGATATTCCACAGCATGGCTTCACACAATTCATGTATGTGCTTCCTTTATCAAATAATCGTATTCTGGTGGAAATGACGCGTTTTGGCGCTGAAGCAATTTCGTCAATTCAGGCAGAACCGATTTTGTCTGATTACATACAAAAACGCTTTGGTGCCTACGAATTAATCGAAACAGAAACAGGAACGATTCCAATGTCCACTTCGAAAATTGTTTCGGAACATATAGAGGGAGTAGTTCCAATAGGAGGCAGGTCAGGTGCGATTAAACCAAGTACCGGTTACGCGTTTAAAAAAATGTTTCAAGCGTCTGAACACATTGCAGAGAGCATTGAAACCCACAAGAAGCTTTCACCTATGGTGATGGAGCCGAAACGTTTTGAGTTCTATGATCGACTCTTACTATTGATACTCTTGCATCACCCACTTTTGGGAAAACCAATTTTTAGTGTCTTATTCAAAAAGAACCATGTCTTTTCCGTGTTCCGTTTCCTTGAGGGTAAAACAACGATTTTTCAGGATATCCAGATATTAATGACACTTCCGTTTCGTCCGTTTTTGCGCGTGCTAAGAATCGAATTAAACGTTTCTACCAAAGGACTATTGGCTCCAATTTTTACTTTGGCGCTGGCGGTGCTTCTTTTAGTGATTCAATCGTTTGCTGCAAGTTATTCTTTCTATGTTCAGCTCATCCTTTTTTCAATAGGATTTTTGGCGGTTGGACTTCCTCACGGAGCAGTCGATCATCTACTGGAGAGTGGCGTAGACATAAAAGGCATAAAACTTAGTTTTGTATTGAAGTATATTGGCGTGTCGTTGATCTTCCTCAGCCTTTGGTATCTTTCCGCTACTGTCGCCTTACTTTTCTTTTTGGCTTATTCCATTTGGCATTTTGGTCAATGTGATTTTCAGGAATGGAGTCCAAACAAGTCAAATACCTTGAAAAATATCCTTTGGGGTACTACATTATTTGGGATTCTCTTAATTGGACATCAAGAAGAAACGAATCGCATCCTTTCAAGTCTACATACTTTGGAATTTCCTTTCACAAATAGTCAATCGACCATTTTAACTAGCGTAATGCTATTTTTTTCACTCGTTTGGAGCATCATTGAACGGAGGACCTCTTTTTTCTTGACAGTATGTATGTTGTATGTCGCTTGTCAGCTTCCATTACTAAGTGCGTTTAGTTTGTACTTTATTGGTCAGCACAGTTTAAACGGATGGCGACATTTGAAAATCGGTTTGAAAACAAATAATCAAACTTTGTACTTAAAATCGTTGCCTTTTAATCTCGGTGCGATTGGATTATTAGTCGTTACTTACTGGTTATCAGAAAATTATTTTCATTTTTTTTCTCCGGTTAAAATGGCTTCCATATTTTTTGTTTTCCTTTCCAGCATTAGCTTTCCACACATTTTGTGGATGCATCATTTTTATAAAAAAATAAATTGTTGAATCTTCTTTATTTTATTTTAAACAAAATTTATATTATATTGTTATTCAATTCGTTGGAGTTCCAACCAACAATTGATTATGGAGTAACCGAAAATCCTTAAGAGTAGGGCAAACTTAAACTATTTACTATGGAACATTTAAAGATTGCAAGTGATAATTACGTAGCATTTACGTTTTTTATCGGAACAATGGCCATGATGGCCGCATCAGTATTCTTCTTTTTTGAGTTAAACAACACGCCTCAAAAATGGAGAACATCGGTATTGGTTTCTGGACTAATTACCTTCATTGCAGCAGTACATTACTACTACATGAGAGGGTATAACCTAGAAACAGGTGATTCACCAACATTCTTCCGTTATGTTGACTGGATCTTAACAGTGCCATTAATGTGTGTTGAGTTTTATTTAATTACCAAAAAAGCAGGTGCTAAAATCAGCTTACTTTGGAAATTAATCTTCGCTTCACTTGTGATGCTTGTTACCGGATACTTCGGAGAAACAATCGACAGAGGAAACAGCGTAATGTGGGGTGTTCTTTCAGGAGCAGCTTATTTCTACATCGCTTACCTTGTTTGGTTCGGAGAAGTATCAAAATTGGCACAATCAGCAGGACCACAAGTTGCAAAAGCAACAAAAATCCTTGCTTGGTTTGTACTAGTTGGATGGGCAATTTACCCACTAGGATATATTCTTGGAACTCCAGGTGGATTATTTGGAATTAAATTAGTTTCTGATCCAGAAGCAGCTGTTAAAGCGATGGATATCGTTTACAACATCGCTGATGCGATCAACAAAATCGGATTCGGTTTGGTTATTTATGCTTTAAGCAGAAAAGAGGACTAAACAGATCTACTTAAATAAGGAAAGGGTAAAAACGATTCGTTTTTGCCCTTTTTTCTTTTGTACCATACGGTAGAAATGCTCCAAACATTATTGGCAATCGTACATCCTTGCTCATAAAATTGTACCTTTGTTTGAAATACAATAACTATGTCAGAAGAATTAAAAGAATGTCCATCGTGTGAATCACCATACGGATACGAAACTGGAGAAAATCAATATGCATGTCCAGAATGTTCATTTGAATGGACGATTGAAGTAACTCCCGAAGCTTCTGATGAGTTAGTGGTTCTTGATTCAAATGGTGCTGTTTTAAAAACCGGAGATTCAGTGGTTGTCATCAAAGATCTACCCGTAAAAGGCATGCCAAAACCAGTGAAAGCCGGAACGAAAGTGAAAAACATCCGTTTAACTTTCGGCGACCATAATATCGATTGTAAAATTGATGGATTCGGAGCCATGGGACTTAAATCCGAGTTTGTAAAGAAAGCATAAGCAGCTTCTTTTTTCTAGTAAAAATTCTTAATGAAGAGGTAAACAATTGATTGTGCTTCGGTGTTATGTATCTGAATATGTTAAACACAGAAGAACTAAATCCGATTGACATCGATCGCATCATTGAAATGGCCTGGGAAGACCGGACGCCGTTCGAAGCGATATTTGTGCAATTTGGAAAAACAGAAACACAGGTGATTGCCTTGATGCGCAAAGAATTGAAACGTTCTAGCTTCATTCTTTGGCGTGATCGCGTGAATAGTGGCGTCAGTATTAAACACGCCAAAAAACGCAATCCTGAGATTACACGCTTTAAATGTTCTCGTCAAACAAGTATTTCGATGAACAAAATTAGCAAGCGATAAATGTACTTTCCAACCAACTACGATGAAATTTTGTCGCGAATGGATCAAATCGACCCCATTCAATATGGCTCAACACGTAATTATTTAGACGGCGCTGTCACGTATTTGTCCCCCTATATTTCCCGAGGAGTCATCAGTACCAAAATGGTGCTAGATGCAGTTCTTGCGAAGGGATATCCATTAACGGAAATCGAAAGTTTTGTCAAGGAACTTGCTTGGCGCGACTACTTTCAACGTTTGGGACAAGTGAGAAACTTGGAGAAAGAAATCAAATTTCCACAAACAGAGGTGGAACATCGCGAGATTCCATTATCTG
>JBEDJV010000156.1:0-4187 GCA_041172545.1 Bacteroidota bacterium
ACCTAGCTCCAGTCAAAGAGGTCGCTTCTAGTGTTGGCGCACAAATTACTTTGGCACGTGTCGACAAAGTCTCCGATTTGATTTCTGTTTCTATGAGTGGACCGGTGATTGAAAAGAACAACGAAATCATCACGACTTTAATCAATGAGCATGCAACGCAAAGCATCTACGATAAAAACGAGATGACGCGTAAAACAAGTGCCTTCATCAACGACCGAATGGCCTACATCACTGAGGAATTATCCGATGTAGAAAAAGATGTGGAAGCGTTCAAAACGAAACACAACATTGTAGACGTAGCGACACAAGGCGGTGAGTTTATGTCCAAACAAAGTGCTGCAGAAGAGAAAATTATTGAGACTTCGGTGCAGTTGAGCTTGAACGATTACTTGCAAGAATACCTGCAAAAACACCAAGAGTACACGGAATTATTGCCTTCGAACCTTGGATTCGAAGATGGATCCATTGTGGCGATGACAACGCAATACAACAAGTTATTGTTGGACCGTCAACGCTTGTTGAAGAATTCCAGTTTAAAGAATCCAGCCGTACAGAAAATCGACGACCAGTTGATTGGCTTGCGTCATTCCATGGAAGAAGGATTGCGTTCGAATAAGTCCCGCTTGAAAATTACCTTGAATTCCTTGAATGTTGTCGATAAGCGTTACAAAGACAAAATAGCATCGGTTCCAGGATACGAGCGTGAATTCCGCGACATCGAGCGTCAACAAAAAATCAAGGAGACCTTGTACATTTTCTTGTTGCAAAAACGCGAGGAGAACGAAATCAAAACGGCATCTTCCATTGGAAACACGAAAATCATTTACGAGGCGAGCAGCAATGGTGTTCCAACGGAGCCAAATGGTAAGAAGTATTACATTTTTGCCGTCGCACTTGGTTTGTTGATTCCATTCGGATTGATTTACTTGAAGTATTTGTTAGACAGCAAAGTTCACGGACTTCACGACTTAATCAAGTTTAAAATTCCAGCCATTGGTGAAGTTCCAAAAGGGGATGATGCAGGTCGAACCATCGTCGCAACGAAAAATGCGCGTACACACATTGCGGAGTCCTTCCGTATGATTCGAACGAACTTAACGTTCCTTTTAGACAATGATAAAAAAGGATCCAAAGTTATCATGGTCACCTCCTCCATTGCTGGAGAAGGAAAAACATTTATTTCGATCAACATTGGACATACCTTGTCTCACAGTGACAAGAAAGTAGTTGTCATTGGTTTGGACTTACGTGCACCGAAAATTGCCCGTTATGTGGATGTCGCCAAAACAGTTGGGGTTACCAATTACATTGTGAAAGAAGACTTAAGCTTCGATGACATTGTCATTCACGATCCAGGAAACGCCAACTTAGATTACATCATATCTGGAGACATTCCACCGAATCCATCCGAGTTATTATTGCGTGAGCGCTTGGTTGAATTGATTGAAATTGCCAAATCTCGCTACGATTACGTCATTTTAGATACAGCACCAGTTGCCCTAGTGGCTGACTCCTTACATATTCACCGTTTTTCGGATATAGTTGTTTATGTGGCGCGTGCAGAGCACTTAGACCGACGTATGTTGAGCATTCCAGCTAGTTTGTACCATGAGAAGAAAATGCCGAATATGGCTGTTTTAGTAAATGCAACTGACTTAACCGGAAAAGGCTATGGCTACGGCTACGGTTATGGTTCAGGTTACGGATATGGCTACGGTTATGGCTATGGATACGGCTACGGATATGGCTATGGTGGATCAGGAAACGAATATTTCGATAAGCCATCCAAAAAGAAACGTAAATTCCGTAAAAACATGCAACGTTTCTTCCCGTTTTTACGCTTCTTTTTCAAAAAGAAATAGGTTCAGATGAAAGGTAGACAAGTTCTTTTCGTGCTTTTGTGTTCCCTTTACGGGATATCCTTCGCACAGGGAGAAGTGAAAAATGAGTCCATCAGCACGCCTTTAGTCGGTATTCACTGGGGAGGAAATTTACCTGGCGGAGATTTACTTGCACGTTACGGATTCCTGAATAACCTCGGATTTTCCGCGGGGTACAAACTGGAGAATCAATGGTATTTTGGTGTCGATGCCAATTTCATTTTCGGAAATACGGTGAAAATGAATGGAATCTTTGACCACCTCCTCGACGACAAAGGAAACATCACCGATGTCAACGGAACCAAAGCAACGGTACTTGTATATCCACGTGGTTTCAACGCCAATTTCGCTGTCGGACGCTTATTTCCCACCGGAAAGAAAAACGCCAACTCCGGAATTCTCGTTCACGCAGGAGCCGGCTACCTCTTGCATCACCTACGCATCGAAACCAACGATCAGGTCGTTCCGCAAATCGAACTGACCTACAAACGTGGCTACGACCGAATGACCACCGGACTGAATTTCCACCAATTTGTTGGCTATTCCTTCCTCAACAATGGCGGTCCACTCAATTTCTACGCTGGCATCTACTGCCAACAAGGTCTGACGTACAATCGTCGCACCATCAACTACGACCAACCGGACATTCCCGTGTCCACTTCCATGCGCCTCGATCTACAGACAGGCATCCGCATCGGTTGGTACATCCCATTTTATTCGAAGAAACCGAAGGATTATTATTATAATTAGTTAATGTGCTAATTTGCTAGTGTGCCCATGGTGTGATACCCGGATCTTCGCTCCGCCGCGGCGGAGCGAATGGTTTTAAGTACAAAGAATAAGTACACAACCAAAAAAAACGATTCGAAATAAACGAAGAATGACCATGTAGGCGCAGGGCATGCCCTGCGCCTACGAAGATTCCCGTGGGAACCCAAACGTGTCAAAACAGAATTCGAACCGATCTTCGCATGCGAAGAGCTAAATCCTATACACTAGCACATTGGCAAATTAGCAAATTAGCACATTATCCCTATTTTTACACAAAAATATAACGTGTTCATCATTTACACTTTTCTCATTCGGTGCTACGGTGCAATGCTGCACTTAGCTGCGCTATTTCATCCCAAAGCGAAAGCTTGGACGGATGGACGTCAGGATTGGCATGAAAAGTTAAGGGGTGTTCTTCCGGAGGATCGAGCGCTTCTTTGGTTTCACTGTGCGTCCTTGGGTGAGTTTGATCAAGGAATGCCCTTGATGAAGGAACTGAAAGAGAAAGACCCATCCCTGTTTTTGTTGGTGAGTTTTTTCTCTCCATCCGGTATGGAACACTACCAAAAGCGCGAACCTATCGTCGATGCAGCCTGTTATTTACCCATAGATACGCGAGCAAATGCGAAAGCGTTTATTGACTTAGTTCGTCCAGTAAAAGCTGTTTTTGTCAAGTATGAATTTTGGCCAAATTTCCTATATGAGTTGGGACGTCAACACATCGAAACGATCGCGGTTTCTGCGATTTTTCGTCCAAAGCAAATTTATTTTCGCTGGTACGGTGCTTTTTTCCGAAATGCATTGAAACAGGTGCAGCATTTTTATATGCAAAACGAAGCGAGTAAGAACTTGTTGGAATCCATTGGCATGCACAATAGCACCGTTTCTGGTGACCTGCGCTACAAACGAGTCCTGCAAGCAAAGGAACTCGCTGTGCAAACATCTAATGAACTCATCGCTTCGTTTACGCAGGGACAGCCAACGCTGATCCTTGGAAGTTCATGGCCCAAAGAAGAAGGAATCGTTCGCGATGTACTTCCGAACCTCGGGACAATCAAGTTGATCATCGCCCCACATGATGTGAGTGAGAGCCACATTACAGCCATTCAAGCGGACTTTCCGGATGCATTGCGCTATACTCAGCTCGAAGCAGAACGCGACGCAACAATGATCGCGCATGCGCAAATACTCATCATCGATTGCATCGGACAATTAAGTGCAGCTTACCGTTACGGAACGATTGCCTTCATCGGCGGAGGATTTACGGGCAACTTGCACAACATCCTCGAACCAGCCGTTTACGGATTACCACTCCTTTTCGGATCCAAACACGCGAAATTCCCGGAAGCGGATTTGTTCCTCCAAAAAGGCTACGCCCTCGAAGTCAACAACCGTTCAGATTTCTCTCAGGCCTTCCATTCTTTACTTGAAAAAGTGGATGTACTTCGTATGGAAATGGAAGTGTTTGTGCGGGAGCAGCTGTGAACAGTGCTCAGTGAATAGTGCTTAGTGAACAGTGCCAGTATCTATACGAAT
>JBEDJV010000156.1:4214-5887 GCA_041172545.1 Bacteroidota bacterium
GTATCTATACGAATCGTGGATGGGTGTTAAATTTCAACGATCAACCATTTGCGGAGCAATCAAAACATTAGCACATTAACACATTAACACATTATCCTTATTTTTACACCATGAACCGCATCCTCCTCATTTTCTTGCTATTTAGCACACATTCCTTTGGACAGTCCATATATGATTTGGCACGTAAAGGCGATGTTGTAGCGATGCAGAAACTATTGGATTCTCAGCCGAATCAAGTTAATCAACTTTCTGAACAAGGATTATCGCCTTTTTTATTGGCGGCATATCGCGGGAACAATGCTGTCGCAAAATTGTTGATTGAGCGTGGTGCTGATATCCACTCGTGTTATTCGGAAGGATCTGCCATTTACGGGGTGATTTATAAAAACAACATTGAAATACTCGATGTCATGCTGCAAAAAGGCGTAAACGTGAATGACACCTGTCAATTTAGTCAATTTGGCACGCCATTAACGTTCGCGATGAGTTTGCGCCGATATGACATTGTTGAACGCTTATTGGTTCACCATGCGGACCTAAAAATGACCGATCAAAATGGAAAATCTATTAACGAATTAATCCTTATGTACAACGACGATAAATTAGTCAAACTAATTAAAACCTATGAAAAATAAGCTACTCTTTCTCAGTTTTCTATTCCTCAGTGTCTTTGTTCAAGCGCAAACGTATACCACGGGTGTCGTTAGTTTAAGTTCCACGGCAGGACTTGCCATGACGGCTAAATTGGATGTCGGAACACAAGTCACTTTGACCTTAACGGGTCCAGCTACACGTTGGTTTGCCCTTGGATTTAATGCCACAAGCATGGGTTCAGGTAATGACGTGGTCATCGCGCATACCGCTGGAACACTGAGTTCGTTCGATGCCAGTATTAGTGGTTATTCGGCGCCAACAACTGATGCACAGCAAAACTGGACAATCGTCAGTGACGTAGTTGCTTCAGGTGTGCGCACGATTGTCGCGACAAGAGCCTTGGTTACGGGCGATGCCAATGACTATAATTTCACGGCAGCAACGGGGTCCCTCAGTTTAATTTGGGCAAGAGCTGGAAGTGCTAGTTTTGGTTTGTCCTATCATGGATCGTCCAATCGTGGAATTTCTAACGCTACGTTCACCTTGGTTCCACCACCAGCTGCTCCAACAGGCTCAGCCGCTCAAACCTTTTGCAGTGGTGCACAAGTCTCTCAATTGTCCGCAACGGGTTCCAACATTCAATGGTACGCAAGTGCGACGGGAGGAGCTCCCTTAAGTGGAACAACCGTATTGACAAACGGTGTTACCTATTATGCTTCACAGACGGTGAATGGTGTGCAATCTACCAATCGATTGGCCGTAACCGTAACGATCAATACAGCTCCCCTCGCTCCATCAGGAATAACAGGTGCTGCTCATTTTTGCTATGATGGTTCGGAATCGTATTCGATTTCCTCAGTCGCTGGTGCAACTTCTTATGTATGGACAACCCCAATTGGCTCAACTGGCGGAAGTATTGGCACCAATCTGAATTTATTGTTTAGTCCAAGTTTCATTAGTGGAACAATGAGTGTCGTTGCAGTGAATGCGTGTGGACAAAGTCCAGCAACTTCCTTGACGATCAACCAGCATTTGGCATCTTCAACTACGTTAAACATTTCGACTTGTGGCTCGTACAG
>JBEDJV010000157.1:0-4150 GCA_041172545.1 Bacteroidota bacterium
ATATTATATTAATTAATACGCCAAAATGATACACAAATGATACATTTGTAAAATGATTGATGAGTTAAAACTAGAAATTGAAAAGACCTTTAATCGCAAAGTCACCGACCGTGGACATTGCGAGGCGCTTGTTCAGGATATTTACGAAAAAACGGGTGCTTTGCTTTCCTATAACACGCTCCGACGTTTTTTCGGATTGGCGGAATACCGGAAGCCAAGAGAGCATACCTTAGATCAATTTGCCGTTTATTGCGGATTCCGTTCGTTTAAAGACTTTAGTCAGCGATATACCGATGTTGATTCCTGGCCATCTTGGGAACGCTTGTTTGTTGATTTATCCTCGGAAAGTGCTAATGAATTTATTCAATTGTTGCGTTACCGAAAACGTCATAACGACCTTTTTACGGTCTCTTTTACCATTGGTGTGCGAGAATTAATTCATCGCGGTGATTTAGATGGATTACGTCGCGTCTTTCGTGAACCTGATTTTCAGTTTGCGGCACTTCCGTACGATGAGGTTGCTCAGATTGGAGTTCTAGTTGGGTTACATTTCAGGAATTTTGAAAATGAGGATTTGGAACGGCAATTGCTTCTTGAACCAAATTTCCGAGATCTAGTCTTTAAGATTTTTGTAGACTATGCCCGCTTAAATCAAAAATATGGCAAGTGGATTCAATTCTTATTAAAGCAAGCGAACATCGACAAGGGAACAAAAATATTTATTACCTGTCTAGATCGTTGGCGCTCTTTTTTAATGCAAGAACCTCCCGCTGAAGAAAATGTACATCCGCTTCCAAATCTTCACATGAGTCAACACCCTATTTTGTTTGGTAGAATCTTTGGACTTAAAATGCTCTTATTGAAAAACAAAAGTTCCAAACGTTCCTTAATTGCTAAACTAAAGCAGCGCTTGAATGCCGAACCTCAATTTGCGACGGAACTCTTATACGAACCGTGTGTTCAATGTTTGGTTTCTCGTGATCCAGATTTAAGTAAGGTTGTTCTTGATCATTCCCACTTAGTGAATGATATTAAGTTTTGGTATCATTTTTCACAAGTATCTATTCATCGTGTTTTTCAAGTTTCGCATTTAATCGATACTGAACAACACCTCAAAGCAAAGAGCATTCTTGAAACGATTCCTTATGGACACATTCGCCATGGATACAAGGAATTTATTGAGTTGTTTGTGACCTTTTTTAAATTGAGAATCGCTGAACGTCTGGGAGAACCCACAGAAACACTCGAATCAGAATTTCAGATTTACCGAACAAAAATTGCTTATCCGATTTTTACGGATGCGTATTTTGAAACGTATTTTCAGGATAGAAAGTGAATCATCGATTCAATTAGCGAACTTTTAGAATTAATCCCAAATTAAGGTGAAAGGCTCTTTTTAGTTGGTAGTCGATAAGCATGTTCTGGTTAAAACGAATATCGGACATGATGCCAAAATTACGCGTGAACATGATGCGTGATTGAACTCCAACTGTAAGATGAATCATGTCGTCGCCTTTCAGTAAGAAGGAATCGAAGAAAATCGGATTGCTCAAGTGTGTAACTCCAATTCCGGCATAGGGATAAAGGTAGTAAGGGTGACGTTTTAAATGCTTGGGGTCTAATCTCAATAAATCGCGACCGAGTACTGCCGTCATGCTAAATACACTAGATTCCGAAAAGGAGTGTACGTGAAGGTCTGCAAAGATGTCCCATTTTTCAAGTGATTTTGCTAGTCCAAAGTGAAGGTCCGATGCGACTTCCTTCATTCCTGTTACGATACCAACGGAACTGTATACGCCCCAAGTTTTTTTACCTGTTGCCATCGGTTGAGCCCATGAAAACCGTGGGACCAAAAACATAAAGCACATAACGTAACACAATCGTAACATATCAAAGTAAATGTAGAAAAAAAACCTTGGCTTTCCTAGCGAATAAAGGAAACATGTAAGGATTACTGTTGGACCCGAATCGGAATCAATAAACGAATGTCCTTGGATGAACTGCCGATTTGTAGCGCATAATTTCCAGGAGTGATGCCAAAAGCAGAAAGTTGTTCGTTTAAAACGAAACGTAATTCTAGTTCTTTTTCTTCTTTGGGATTGAGGCTGATGCGTTGGAATTGAATCAATTCTTGAACAGGATGACTTTCGTTCGCGTACATCGTTTTTAAATAACATTGAACAACTTCTGCTCCTTGTCTCGTTCCTGAATTGGTAAGTTTCATCTTGATTTTTACGGTATCTCCAAGTTGATAGATCTGGTCTCTTTCAAATGGAATTCCAGTATATTCGAAGCTCGTGTAACTGAGTCCAAAGCCAAAGGGAAAAAGTGGTTCGCCACTTTGGTTTCGGTAATCGTCCCCGCGTCCGGTTGGCATGTGATTGTAGACGAGTGGCAATTGTGCTTCGTTCATTGGATAGGTAATCGGAAGTTTTCCAGATGGATTTACTGCTCCGTTGAGAATCTTCGCAACCGCTGTTCCACCAGCTTCACCTGGATACCAAACAGCAAGAATTCCGTCTACTTCTTCGATCCATGGTTCCATGTTTATGGCGCTTCCTCCAACCAAAACAACAATTGTTTTCTTGCCGTTTTTTGCGACAGTGTGGATCAGCTGTTCTTGAGAATCGGACAAACGGAGGGAGGCGCGGTCGTTGAATTCTCCTTCCTCAATTCCAACAACAACGATGTTTGCGTTGGCGTGTTTAGCATTTTTCACTACCTGACTCAATTGCGCTTTTTGCGCTTTTTCATCTTCGCGTTTCCAAATAAATTTAATCAAACCATTGCCTTGCGATTCCTTGAATTCGATGCGTAGGTCATATTTTTTACCTTTCTGGAAGGAGTAGTCAATTAAGTCTTGGTGGAAGGATTGCTTTTCCCATCGGTCAATGACTAATGCTTCATTGATGTAAAGTCGATACCCATCGTTTCCTTCGAGACCAAGAACGATTTTTTGTGTTTCTGTTGGATTGAATGCACCTGTCCATCGGACGCTATAAAAGTTTGGACTCAAGCGTTCATGTGGAGCGTACAAGGTCCAGTGAAAGTCTATGCGCTCATCTCTGCGTTGAAAAATGGGCTCTCCTTCCAGCATTGGATTGTCAAAATAGGATCCGATGAATCCACTATTTCCATTGGTATTGATGTGTGTAGAAGGAACGATTTGGATACTTGTGTCATTCAGTAATGCACCTTGTACATAGGAAATAGTGGATTTGGGATAGGCTGTTTGAATTCCTTGCAAAATGGAAGTAACTTGAAATCCTGGTCCACTGTAGCCGCCCAATCTACCAAGAACGGCATCCTCACCGAAAATGGCAATGGACTCCATCTGTGTATTCAAGGGGAGAACTGCCTGTTGATTTTTCAATAAAACAATGGATTCTTCTGCTACTTTTTGTGCTAGTTGATGACCGGCAGTCAATAGTGAATCTAGATTCATGTTCTGTTTCGCATAGGGATGCTCGAATAATCCGAGGTCAAATTTGGCAGTGAGCACGCGAGTAACGGCATCATTGATGCGATTGGTATCCATTCCCTTCGGAGGATACTCAGGAAAGAACAGGGGGAAATGGGCGATGTCCGTTTGGAAAATTACGTCTAGCCCCGCATTGATGGCATGTACGCCACTTTCGACATAGCTGTTTGCTGTGCGGTGAAGCACCAATTCTCCTCCAACAGCATTTGCATCTGAAATGACAAATCCCTTGAAGTTCCAATCCTTTTTTAGTTTCTCTGTCAAGAGCCATTGATTGGAGGAGCAGGCTTGACCGTTGAGTGAATTATATGAAGTCATTATGGAACGACTTCCGGCGTCTTTTATGGCGCGTTCAAATGGAATAAGGTGCGTGTGTTCTAAGTACGATTTACTAAGGTTAATCGGATAACTGTCGCGTCCACCGTCCCCAACATTTGCAATAAAGTGCTTAGGTGTCGTTATGATGCCATTTTCTTCGAAAGCACCCATGAAAGCAACGCCCATTTTGGCACTTAGATATGGATCTTCACCATACGTTTCTTCCGTTCGGCCCCAGCGCATATCTGTTGCTAAATTTATTACTGGAGAAAGTATTTGACGAATGCCGCGTTGTTTGGTTTCGTAGGCAATGTGTAAAGCTGCTTGATGAACAAGTTCGGTATCCCAAGT
>JBEDJV010000158.1:0-6748 GCA_041172545.1 Bacteroidota bacterium
CGTCAATATACCGAATAGTACCTATCAGGATGGAGCCCAGAAGTCGAATGGCACTTCGATTGACACCTTGACCTTCTTAAGCGCACAGCCCTTGATCAATGGAATCAAAGGAACAACGGATTATCAATACAATTGGCAAGGATGGCAGGGACGAAACGCTGAACTCATCATAGACCTTGGAAAAGTGGATTCCATTTCGTCCATTCGCTTGAACTTTCTTGAAAACAACTCGGCATGGATTGTCGGACCGAAAAGTTTAACGATAAGCATTTCTACAAACTTAGAAGTCTTGGATGGACCGAACGCATTTCATAGTACGATTGAAAATCCAGATTTCGGTAAGCAAATGCCTACAGGAACTTATCCGCTGCAATTAACGCTTCCACAGAAAACAATTGGACGCTACCTATTCATTCAAGTCGTTAATCCAGGAGCTTTGCCGAAATGGCGCGGTGTGGATGGTGATGGCTGGTTATTTATTGACGAAATTGAAATACACTAAGATGAAAACGTATTTTACCCTCATTCTTTCTAGTTTGCTTTGGACTGTCCAAGCACAAGAACACGAACAAAAGTACTTCCCTCCTACTGATCCTTTGGTTCAAGCGAAATTGGATACGTGGCAGGACTTCAAATTTGGACTTTTAATGCATTGGGGAACCTATTCCCAATTAGGAGTTGTGGAAAGTTGGAGCATTTGTCCGGAGGATGAAGATTGGTGCATCCGTCGTGGTCCCTACAAAAACGATTATTTCGGCTATGTTAAAAACTACGAAAACCTGCAAACAACGTTTAATCCCGTTCAATTTCAACCAGAAAAATGGGCGAAAGCGGCGAAAAACGCTGGCATGAAGTACATGGTTTTCACGACAAAACACCATGATGGATTCTGCATGTTCGACTCACAATTCACGAATTACACCATCGCAAATGAAAAATGTCCCTATTCCACAAATCCAAATGCAAATATTGCCTTAAAAGTATTCGATGCCTTTCGCAAGGAAGGACTTTGGATTGGCGCGTATTTCAGTAAACCGGATTGGAGCAATGACGACTATTGGGATCCAACTTTTCCACCGTACGACCGCAATCCCAATTACGATTTAACGAAAAAACCGAAAAAATGGGATGCCTTTGTGCAATTCACGCACCATCAAATCATGGAGTTGATGACCTATTACGGAAAAATCGACTTGCTTTGGCTCGATGGCGGTTGGGTGCAACCGATGACGGCAACATCACCACGCTGGGGATACAAACCGGTAAATCAAGACATCAAAATGGATTCGATCGTTTTGGAGGCACGAACATATCAACCGGGATTAATCGTCGTCGATCGTGCTGTTGAAGGCCCCAATCAAAATTATTTGACTCCTGAGCAACAAATCCCCGCAAAACCCCTTCCCTATCCGTGGGAGTCCTGCATGACGATGGCGAACAGTTGGAGTTACGTTCCAAATGACCAATATAAGTCTACGGCGAAAATCTTGGAGAATCTTTGCCTCATCGTTTCTCGTGGTGGAAATTACTTATTAAACATCGCTCCAAATGCGCAAGGTGAATGGGATCCAATAGCATACCAACGTCTAGCTGAAATTGGCACTTGGATGAAAGAAAATAGCACATCGATTTACGGAACCCATCCCGTTGCACCGTATGAAGTAAAAACCGAACAAGGAACGTGGGTCTTCACGGAGAACGATCAAGCGGAATTGTTTGCGATCTTCATTCCTGTAGATGCCGAAGTCATGTTTGTGAATCTTCCGATTGATCAATTGAATTTGAATGGTCAAAAGAACATCACCGCTCTTGGATCATCGACGCGCTACAAAGTGAAAAAGTCCTCCATGAACGTACTTTCATACGACCACAAAGGACTTCCTCAAGTTTGGAAACTATCCAAGTAAGCTTGGACTAGTGTGCGCTGTGTTCTTTGAGCATCTCTGCAACATCCAATCCTTCTTTGCGAATGATTTTCAATTGTGCTTTGCCTTCTTTGTTCTTAATGTCCTTTTTGAAGACATCGAAAATCATGTAAACGGATGGAACAACGACCAAGGTCAAGATCATTGAACTGGTTAATCCGCCAATCAATACCCAAGCCAATCCACTTTTCCATTCTGCACCTGGACCATGCGCCAAAGCAATCGGCATCATTCCCGTAATCATCGAAAGGGTGGTCATTAAAATCGGACGCAAACGCGTTTTACCTGAAGCAATCAAGGCCTCCACCGTGTTTCGTCCTTCCGCTTTCAACTGATTCGCAAAATCGACAATCAAAATGGCATTCTTGGCCACGAGACCAATCAACATGATCATTCCCAACATCGAGAAGATACTCAAGGGTTGCATGGATAAAGCCAAAGCTAACAACGCTCCTACGACCGCTACTGGAATCGAGAACAAGACCACGAATGGATAAACGTACGAATCGTACAATGCGACCATGATCAAATACACAAACAAAATCGATGCGATCAAAGCAAATCCTAAATTCGCAAAGGCCTCACCCATGTTTTTCGAGTTTCCTTCAAAACTCACAACGACGGAACTCGGATAGTTTTTCATTTTCATGAACTTCGTCATTTCACCGGTCACTGTTCCACTGGAAACACCCAATACTTGGGATGAAATCGTAATCGATGGAACTCGGTTTTTACGTTCCAACTTTGTGGAACCGGTCGATCTACCAATGTTACCGGTCGATCTACCAATGTTGGCGAACTGTTCCATTCGAATATTCTCTCCGCGGTTATTGATGAAAATGAGATTAGACAAATCACCTTCATTGCGACGGTCGAAATTGTCGTACATCACATTGATGTCATAATCTTTTCCTTTGTCTGTATACGATGCCTTGCTATTTCCGGAAAACGCCGCTTGCATGGTCATTCCTACCACATCCATGCTTAGTCCAAGCTCTGCCATTTTCTCACGATTGATGTCCACGCTGATTTCTGGATTTCCAGACTCAATAGACATTTTCACTTCCGCTGTTCCTTTAATGGATTTTAATTTATCAATCAATTCATTCGAAATTTGAAAATTTTGATTCAAATCATTTCCGGTAACGGCCATTTGAACGGGCGCTTGATTGGCTCCACCTGTAATACTCACCGCCGCAGAACTTACCTTGACACCCGGAAGGATTTTCTCCAATTCTAACTTCATGTATTGTGCATAAATGCTCGACTCTACCTCGCGTTGTTCACGCGGAACGAGCTTGACATTAATTTCCGCTTTGTTATTCGTGGAATTACTTCCACCAATGGCATTCGATGCTGTTCCAATGCTCGAAAAGACATTTTTCACATCCGCGTTTTTAAACAGATGCTCTTCTGCTTTCTGAACGGCATCATTCGTTTGCGCTAAGGTCGCATTCTGCGCTAGTTCAAGGTTCACGATAAACTCGCTCGTATCACCTTGACTCACGAATTCCGTTCCGATGTAACCTTTTCCAACCAACATGAAGGAAGCAACTACCACAACAATGGTTCCCAAAATCACGTAACGCTTTTTCCCCAACGCATACGCCAAAATGTGTCCATAGGTATCAGTAATGTTCGTAATGAAGCGTTCAAATAGCAAAATAAAGCGTCCAAATAAGGTTTTATTCGTGATTTCTTCTTTGCGCGCCATTCGGGAAGCCAAAAGTGGCGTCAAGGTGAAGGAAACGAACAAACTCATCAAGGTGGATAAGACAATCACCACAGAGAATTGCGATAATAAGTTTGAAATGATTCCACCTACAAGGGTTAATGGCAAGAACACTACGACATCCACCAAGGTAATTCCTAAGGCCGTAAATCCGATTTCCTTGCGTCCTTTGATCGACGCCGTAACGCGATCTTGTCCGAGCTCCAGGTGTCGGTAAATGTTTTCGAGGACCACAATCGAGTCATCCACAAGAATTCCCACGACCAATGAAATAGCCAATAAGGTCATCAAGTTCAAGGAATATCCTAATAAGAACATCGCAACGAAAACCGAAATCAAGGAAGCCGGAATGGCAATCATGACGATTAAAGCATTTCGAATGCTATGTAGGAACAACAACATACATAGTGCTACGATGAAAATCGCTAGTCCGAGGTCATACATTACCGCATTTGCCGCCGCTAAGGTGAAATCGGAAGAATCCGAAGCGATATCGAAGGTTAGGTTTTTCGCTTTGTACGTCGTTTCTAGGTTAAGGATTTCCTTTTTCACCAACTTACTCAGCTCAACGGCGTTCGCATCGTTTTGCTTGATAATCAGAAGTCCAATGGAGTTTCTTCCATTAATGCGACTAAACGTTTTGATTTCTTTCGTTCCATCTAAAATGGTTGCGACCTCAAACAAGCGTATTTTTGATCCAGTCGTTTTATCGATTCCCACCGGTAAGTTACGAATGTCGTCCAAGGATTGATATTTCCCTTTCAACTTGATGACCGTTTGCGTGTTGTCATTGCTCAATTTTCCCGTTGGGAACTCCAAATTGGCATTCTTAACTGCTTGACTAATTTGCAAAATTGACAGGTTGTATAATTCTGCCTGACGTCGATTGATGTTGATGTTAATCATGCGTTCTTCACCACCGACAATCGAGATTTGAGCAGCTCCTTTTACGCGTCCAAGCAAGGGTTTGATTTCATCTTTTACCAACGAATACAATTCACTTGGTGGCATTTTCGCTGTGACACCCAAACGCATAATCGGCGCTTCATCGAAGGAAAATTTACCAAGTGAAGGGGATTGAACATCTTCCGGAAGTCTAGACAGGATGGCATTCACTTTGCGCTGTGCGTCCTGAATCGCTTGATTTGCATCAGAATCTGGCTTCAACATCAACACAACCGAGGAAACTCCTTCCATAGATGTGGATTTAATCTCATCCAAGTTCTCTAAATTGGACAAGGCATCCTCAAGCACTTTCGTCACTGAATTCTCTACTTCCGTAGGCGATGCTCCCGGATAAACGGTAGTCACACTCACGACTGGAATCGAGAATTTGGGCATTAATTCATAATTCAGCTTAGAATAACTGAGAAGCCCCAAAAATGCTAACACTGAGAAGATCACCACAATGAGTGATGGTCTTTTGATCGCTAATTCCGTAATTGACATGGATTTCTTATTTAATGATTTCAACTTTTGATCCATCCGCAATGTTCAATTGTCCGGTACGAACTACGGCATCTGCTTCTGTTAATCCACCTAATACTTCTACGTAATCTCCTTGAATGTATCCTGTTTGAATGCTGCGTTTTACCGCTACATTGTTGACAATCACATAGACTTGGGGATCTTGTAATCCACCAACGATGCATTGAATCGGCAACATCATTGCTTGACGTTTCTCGGACATTTCAAAAGAAACCACACCGGTCATTCCCGCTTTCAATGGTTCTTTGGCGCTATTTGCCAATTCGATTTCTACTCCGTAGTTTCTCGAAGCATCCGCTTTCGATGCGATATAGGTGATTTTTCCATTTCGAGGCGATGTTGGGTATAAATCCGGTTTCACAGTGATGGTTTGTCCAACTTTAAATCGAACAACGTCTCTGTCTAACAAGGATGCCTTCATTTTCAAACTAGAAATGTCCAAAATCTCCGCAACACTTGCTCCCGGAGAAACAAAGGAACCGACTTCCAAAGACAATTTATTGACAACACCTGAAATCGGAGACACGATTCTCGTCGCTCTCAATTGACGTTTCAAGGTAGAAACGCGTGCTTCTGCGCTTTTCACTTGCATTTTTAAGTCTTCGATTTGTTGTTTTGTTGCCGCATTTCCTGCCAACATTCCTTCAAACTTGATTAAATCTGATTTCGCTTTGTCTAGCGTGGCATTTGCGAGTTCCAAGTCGATTAACAATTGCTCATCATCGATTTTCGCGATTTGCTGTCCTTTCGAAACGGATTGTCCTTCACGGATGGACACTTGCACAATGCGTCCTGATACTTCTGACAAGAAATTCAACGAGTGATTGGGATTGAACACACCGTTCACTTCAATTAATTGATTTAACAACTGAGATTTCGCTTGAACTGTTGTTACTGGAAATACCACTGTTTTTGTTTCAGCAATGGCCGCTTTATCCTCCATTACTTTTTTATTGCTGGATAATTTCCACGCCACAAGTGCAACTAAGAGGATCGTGATGATGGATGGAACGAAGATTTTTCTAAACTTTTTCATGGGTGTTGACTATTTAATAATTGACTTAATATTTCCTGCCGCTTTCAGTGCCTCCAATTCCGCCATGCGGATTTGAGCAACAGATCGCAAGTAATTTGTTTGTGCTTCTTTCAAACTTGTTTCTGCATTCAACAATTCTGCCGTGCTGATAATGCCTGATTGATACTGCAACATGGTTGTCTGATAAATTTGTTCTGCCAATTGCAAGTTATTGCGCTGCGTTTCCAATGCGCCTAAACTGACATTCAACTTTGTTTCCATGTTTTTCAATTGAAAATTCAAGGTGTTTTTCAGTTGTTCTTCGTCTAATAAACTTTGTTTTTGCTGAATGCTCAATTGTTGAATTTTCGCATGCTTCGTTAATCCATCGAAAATGGGTAGATTCATGTTAATCGAAAGCACCGAGTTCGGATACCACGTTGTTGCACTGCTTAAAAAATCCAATTGATTTCGTTGCGCCTGATAACCGTAACGAAATCCCAATGAAAAACTTGGTAAATAGCCCGCTTTCAATTGATTGACATAGACTCGTGATCCAGCCGCTTGCCTGTGGGTGAATTTCAGTAA
>JBEDJV010000159.1:0-4100 GCA_041172545.1 Bacteroidota bacterium
GTGAATGGGAACAAATAATATCCCAAACGAACGTCGTATTTCGAAATGAGGATTTAAATTAGAAACTTCCTTGTTTGTCAAACTAAATCCACCGTGCCAATTCGTTCTTTTGTATTGAATGAGTTTCCTTCTTTTCGCTGAAGGAATATCGAAGATTATTCGGCCATTCGGTTTTAAAATCCGCTCACATTCCTGTAGAATCCGTGTTACTTTCTCCTCATCCAAATGCATAAAAAAATGAAAACTGATAATCGTGTCGATGGAATGGTCCTCTAGTCCGGTTTTTTCGGCATCCGCTTGAAAAATAGTTTTGTCAGGGAATTTTACCGAGGAAAGGCGAACCATTTCCTTACTTCCATCAATGCCAACTTGAGCGAAATTTAAAAAGCGACCACTTCCACAGGGCATATCGACCACTCGTTCTTCTGAATTTAGTAAAAGTCGCTTTAAGATTTTTCGTTCTTGTTCGTCAATAAATTTCCCATAGGAATTCTCAAAACGATCACTTTCATAAGTTGTCGCGAGTTCGTCATAAAAGCCTACGATTTCATCCATGTCCTAAAGTATGGTTAAAAATAACTTTTTTAACGAAGACTTACAAGTTTGACCAACTTAAACAAGTGCCATAAAATTCTTATCTTCGCCAAAACTTCGATATGCGCGTGTATTTAGATAATGCGGCGACAACACCCGTCGCTCCTGAAGTGGTTGACGCCATGATTCCAGTCCTAAGAGATACTTTCGGTAATCCTTCTTCAACCCATTCTTTTGGTAGAAATGCAAAAGCGTTGCTTGAAACGTCGCGTCGTACAGTTGCCAAGCATTTAAATTGTTCGTCTTCGGAGATTATTTTCACTTCTGGTGGAACGGAAGCAGATAACATGGCGATTCATACTGCTGTGACGGAATTAGGAGTAAAGCGCATCATTACCAGTTCGATTGAGCATCATGCCGTTGGACACACTGCTGATGCAATTGCTGCACATGAGAAAATTGAATTGGTTTTATTGGATTTAGATTCCAAAGGAAATATTGATCTAGGACAGTTAGAATCCTTGCTAAAGGATGGAAAACCGACATTGGTTTCGTTGATGCACGCCAATAATGAAATCGCGACGATGATTCCCTTGAAAAAAATCGCACAAATGTGTCGTCAACACGGAGCTTTTTTCCATTCGGACACCGTACAAACAATGGCGCATTTTTCCTTTGATTTATCCGATTTAGACATTGACTTTATAACCTGTGCGGCACATAAATTCCATGGTCCAAAAGGCGTTGGATTTCTCTATGCAAACAAGAAAACCAAAGTTTCATCGTTTATACATGGGGGCGCTCAAGAGAGAGGACTTCGTGGTGGAACAGAAAACATGGCTTCCATTGTTGGATTGGCGAAAGCGATGGATTTAGCATACGAAGACGTTGAAGCGCATCAACAACATGTTTTTGGATTAAAGTCCTACATGATGGAGCAATTGAAAAGTTTGTTCCCAACTGTAGCGTTTCACGGAGAAACGGATTTTGACAAAGCGCTGTACACTGTTTTAAATGTTTGTTTGCCCGCAACGGAAAAAACAAGCATGTTGCTGTTTACACTCGATTTAAAAGGAGTGGCGGTGAGCGGGGGAAGTGCTTGTACCTCCGGTGCAACAAAAGGATCACACGTATTGGAAGGAATTCATGCGGACATGACGCGTCCGAACGTGCGTTTCTCCTTTTCACGCTACACAACAAAAGAAGAAATCGATTACGCTTTGCAACAATTGCAACAAGTATATCAACATAACCTAAGCTAGAAATAGCCAAAATGCATGCAGAAAAGGAACATTTTATTCCTGTCCAGTTGGTATCCAAATAGGATAAAACCTACTCATGGAAACTTTGTGTTTCAGCATGTTTTAGCAGCTTCGCAGTTTCATCATGTTCAATTACTCTACGTATGTTTAGACGAGCAGTTGAGTGGAGGGGTGGAAATTGTCAAAAGCAATGAGCCTTTCCCTTGTACGATTGCCTATATTCCGAAGTCAACAATTCCATTTGTAGGATCCGTTTGGAACTACCTGCGCATCATTCTATGCTATTTCCAACTGTTACGCGAAGTAAAAAAGGAAGGATTCCATCCGGAGTTGATTCATGCGAATGTTGTTTATCCAATAGGAATCATCGCAAGATTGCTTTCGATTCGCTATAAAATCCCTTACATCATTACCGAACATTGGACGTGTTATCATAAAGTGGTGTTGCCACGTCCTAGTTGGATTCAGCAACTTTTAACAAGATTGGTCGCAAATAAAGCAAGTCTCATTTTACCCGTAAGTGAAGACTTGGCAAAAGCCATGCGAAGCACAGGAATTCAAACAGAAATGAAGGTCGTTTATAATGTCATAGACACTTCGTTGTTTGTTCCTGGGGATGCAAACTTGCGCAAGGGGAATAAGATCATTCATGTATCTTCCTTAGCTCGTTTGCAGAAAAATCCAAGTTTATTGTTTCGCGCATTTGCTGAATTAATTCAATGGAATCCAGATTTACAGTTGCACCTAGTGAGCGACGGAGATTTTTCTTTGTTTCAAGAGGAGATCAAGCAATTGAATATTGAACAGCACATTGTGTTTCACGGGACACTAGAGGCGAAAGATATTGCCACGCTTTTGAAGGAATCGGACTTATTCGTTTTAACGAGTCGTTTTGAAAATTTACCATGTGTATTGATCGAATCCATTTCCGCGGGAGTCCCAATCGTTTCAACGAATGTTGGTGGAATAAGTGAAATCGTACATTCATCTTACGGACAATTGGTGCCAACTGAAAATCAGCTTGCGCTTGTTGAGGCAATAAAGGAGGAATTCGTACGTTTGGACAAATACGATTCAGATGTAATGCACCAAAAAGCAACAGAACAATTTAGTTATCAAGCAATCGGTAAGAAATTCTCGGATATTTATGAATCAATATTATGGAAACATGGTTCGTAAAATCTTAGGAAATTTTGGCGTGCGTTTGCTTTCGGCCATCATGAATTTGATGATTGCGATTGTTGTTTCACAATACCTTGGAGCATCTGGAAAAGGAGAACAAAGTTTGGTGTTAACCATCATTGCGATTGTGACCATTTTCGACAACATGGTAGGAGGTGCATCCATCGTTTATTTGACGAATAAATTACGTATTCGTGAGTTGTTTTTCGCAGCATACCTCTGGACGATATTCGTCAGCGTTGTTTGCTATTTCCTGTTGCTTTATATGGAATTAGTGTCGGCGAAATTTATTGTATCCGTGCTCATTCTAAGTGCCATTTCTTCTATTGTCTCGATCCATAGTTCCATTTTACTCGGGAAGGAAAATTTAAAGTCGTTCAATTTATTGAGCTTCTTGGTTCCCTTACTTACCTTGGTTTCCTTGTTAGTGCAATTCACGTTGAACTGGAATCGAACGGCAGAAGCATACGTTCACGCCTTGTACGTGGCCTATGGAGTGACGTTTCTACTGAGCATCGTACTTATTGCTAAACATGTGAGAAAGGATAAAGTCTTTGAATTATCCAACACATGGACAACGTTTAGGTCCTTGTTTTTCTATGGATTTCAAAATCAATTGGCGCATGTTTTTCAATTATTGAGTTTCCGTATTAGTTATTTTTTCTTGGAAAGAGACTGTGGGGAGGCTGAGGTAGGGATTTACTCCAACGCCGTATCTGTGATTGAATCGATATGGATGATATCGACCAGTATTTCCTTGTGGCAATATGCAAAAATTTCCAATTCTACAGATGTCAACTATACCAAGAACATTACGGAGCAACTAACGAAATATGGATTGTTAACCGCGTTCATTGCCTTATTCGTATTGTTGTTTATTCCCTCAGCGTTTTATTCCTGGCTATTTGGGAAGGAATTTCACGGACTAAATGAAGTGATGTTTTACTTGGCGCCTGGAATCTGGGTGTTCAATTATGCGCTGATTATCGGGCATTATTTCTCTGGACATGGGAAATATTACGTGAACGCAATTGCATCCGGTATTGGACTTGTTGTGACGTGTTTGGCGGCTTATTATTTCATTCCAACTCTAAAAATTCAAGGTGCGGCAATTGCAGCTAG
>JBEDJV010000160.1:0-4095 GCA_041172545.1 Bacteroidota bacterium
GCTTGGTAATAGTTCAGTTGCAACCGTACCAACCTTGTTGGATTTGATTTTACAAGGGAAATTAGAAGGTCACGAGATACATCCGGGTGATTGCGTAATGATGGCCTCAGTTGGTGCAGGTATGAACATTAACGCATTTGTATATCGCTTTTAAAGCGCTAACTTTGATTTATTCAACCAAATCAACTGCACTTCCGTTGTTTCTTGGAGTCGTTCAGCTAATTTGAAGTAGCGTTCAGAAAGTGATGATAAGAAGTCCTGTGCTTTGTTTCCTTCGTCACTGAGTCCTTTCATCTTGTCAATTCCCCAGAATTTCACCAAGTGATCGATGATGTTTGCGTAATCATGACTCGTGTAAACACCTATTTTCTGTGTAATAGAAGCGTAATTGAGGTATTGGTTTTTGTCTGTCCCAAAATCCATTAAAGAAGCTGGCATGACAATTTTCTTTTTCATCATCTGAACGAAAGCCGCTAGTCCACCATTTGGATCCGCTTCTAAAACTTTGCTCATGAAAAACTTATATGCTTTCTCGTGTAAGGCTTCTTCACCTGCGATGGTGTTACAGATTTTTGCCAACAGTTTATCTCCAGATTTAAAGGCGATTTTCCCAGTATTTACGTGCGATATTTTTGTGGCGCGCTCTTGAAAAGACGTGTAAATCAATCCATTGTATGGATCCGCAGCCGTTTGCAAATCGATGCCATTGTGAATCAATCGTTGAATGGTCGTTTCCACTTCACGCATGTCCACGCGTCCACTGAGGTACAAGTATTTGTTCAATAAATCACCATGACGATTCTCTTCTGCCGTCCACAAACGAGACCAACGCACCCAAGCACTAGTACTCGCTACATTACGTTCTTCATTGACACCTTCCAATAGGTTAAAAAACGTTTGATAGCTTGGAAGAGCTTCTTCGGTGATCATATTTCCAACCAATGAAACCATCACCGTATCAGGAACTTGAGCAATGCTCTCCTGAAGTGCACGTACTTGATCAGCAAAATCAGCATCTGCAGCGTTTGGAATGAAATCAGTAGGTTGCCAACATTCTTCTGGGAGATTCATTTTATCAGCAATAAAGGCATGGACATCAGATTCAATTGATTTAAGTACCTCTATTTTGTGTTCGAATGCCATGCTAGAATGTGATTTGTAATTTCGGTGCAAAAATACGCTTATTTCAAGAACTTTTGGGAGTTTTCTTTAGCTCAGTGCCTTTTTATCTGATGAAGCAAATTGTTTACACTTTTCCGGTTAAAAAGTCTTTTGGCTATTTTCACGATCCAAACAGCTCATCTCACGTGAAAATCTTGCGAAAATAAAGGGGTGAAAGTTGCAGTTTCAGTTGAATATTTGTACATTTAATTGTCAAAAATTGAACGGAACAATGGTAATCGAAGACAGCAAAGAAATACGGAAACTTATTCCGCACGAGCAAACTAAAAACTTACATAAAATAAACGATCTTAAAGGAATTGGATCTGTTTTTTTAGAGTGGGGATGCATCATTCTTTGTGCATGTTTATGTGCACATTATTTCTCTTGGTATTTCTATGTATTTACCGTCATTTTTATTGGTGCACGTTACCTGGCATTGGGATTAATTATGCATGAATCTGTTCATCAACTTATTTCGAAAAACAAATTTGTCAACGATTGGATTTCCGAAATCTTTTGTGCTTGGCCTTTGATCATTTCGATGCGTTCCTACAGAGTGAAACATTTGGCCCATCATGCGAAATTGAATTCGGACGAGGACCCGGATTTCGTCGCGAAGTTCGATCCAAATTGGCGTTTTCCGATGAAGAAGAAACAATTCTTTAAAGTTTTGGCGATTCAACTTTCTGGAATCGGTGTGTTTGAAACATTCAAAGTGATGTCTAGCGCTCAAATGAAAACGAAGAAGGACAAAGCTCCACGCTGGTACACGCTTTTACGCGTGACGTTTTACTTGTCTGTACTTTCAGGATTTATTCTCACTGGAAATGGAATGACCTTGGTGCTTTATTGGTTGATTCCTTTTGTCACTTGGACCCAAATTGCCAATCGATTACGTCGCATTGCTGAACATTCCGGCATCCCGAATAAACCTGCTGATTTGCAGACGAGAACTACTACTCACGGACTGTTCACGCGAATTTTCCTCGCGCCAAAGTACATTTCCTATCACAATGAACACCACATTTATCCCGGGATTCCATGTTACAACTTACGCGCAACGCACGAAATGTTCAACAAGCACGAAGTCATTAAACAAAATCTACACGTTTCGAAGTCCTACTTCGAGGTGTACAAGGAATGTATTTCAGCGGAATAAATCTTTAGAATTTCTTACCGGTTTTGGCTGAAGTACGAAAGACGTAATCTTCACCCTTCATCGACTTAGCCTGAACGAACCATCGCGAATAGCGCGGCTCTTTAGGTAGATTCAAATCAATTTTTTGAAGAAAATAGGCAGGAACTCCCGGATACACATGGTGAAGTTCGTGGTAATTGAAATTGAAGAGAAAAAAAGCTTCAAACCAAGAATTTACGTAAAAACTGCGCGTGTATTGAACTTGATCCGCATATGCCACAGGTTTCACTTCCGTACCATTCGAAACAGGAATTTCAATGTGGGAATGTTGAGTCATTATTACCAATTCCTTCCAAATGAAACTGAAAAGAAACGCTGGTAAAATCAGTTGAAGTAGGAAGGAGTGAAAAAAGAAAAAGAGTAGGGAGTAAAAAACTACATAAATTAGGATTTGAACGACTGCATTTCGAAACTTCACCGCATTCAAATGCCTTTTCATTTTTAATACATTCCAATAATTACTGAGCATGTACGACAAAAAGAAAAGGGGAATAAACAAGAACCACGAAACATTGACAATCCAACGCATGATAGGAGAGTCCTGCGGCTCCACTGTTTTTTCTGTGGTTGGATCTTTGTCGCGCCAGCCTGTCCACTTATGATGTAGGTTGTGCATATGCATCCACGAATAAAAAGGAATGACCGTTAAAAATCCAAAAAAGTGTCCAAAAAGCGTATTCAAAAAGCGTGTTTTGAAGAAGTTCAAATGTCCACACTCGTGCAACAGAATAAACGTTTGCAAGAAAAAAAAAGATAAAAGCAATTGACCTGTCCAATAGAGAAACAAATTCGATTCCATGGACAAATAAAGTCCAAAAACGCACAATACCGCCGGGACAAGTAAACTTAAAAAAGCCTTGCCATCACGTGCCTTCCATTGACTGATATCCTTCGTCATTTCTTACTTTGCTTTTTCCAACACAATAGTTTGCATGGATAGGTTTAATACTTTTTGAAAAATCAACATCGGTGTTAGGAGTAATTGCCCGAGGAAATAAGGGAAAATAATCTTATTCAAATTTAATCCTTTGCCAATTAATTTGAAATAAGCACCCGCGAAAATGTAGAAATACGGAGGGAAAGCTCCCCATGCACGGTATTTCACGACCTTGAATCCGTTCTGTTCCATCATCTCTACAAACTTCTTTTTATCAAATAGGATGGTGTGTTGTGGCGCTTGGACACCCGGCCATTTTTTGCCAAATAAACGGAAGGTGAAACTGTCCAATCTCGGCACTTCGATGATTAATTTACCATCATCCTTCAGTACTTCTTTGGCTTTCTCCAAGGTTTTAATTGGATCGTAATCATGCTCTAGAAAATGCCACATCGTGACAAGGTCGTAGCGCTTACTTGACATTTCTTGTTCGTAGAACAATCCTTCGTAAAATTCAATTTTTTCAAATCCCGGATATTCCAAACCTTCTTTGAAATCCACACCGCTGATCTGGCATTGATACTTTTTGTTCATGTGTAAAAGAAAGGTTCCGACTGCGCATCCAACATCCAGCATTTCTGTTTTAGCATCAAAACTCACATGTTTGGAGACCAATTTATCTTTTTCACGATCGTGTTTATTCATTGTCCACTCGTATAGAGGCGTGAGCACACCCCAATTTTTTTTCTTGCGATGAGCGATGTATTCTCCGTCATAAAACTCTTTGATTTGATCCACAGCAATTCGTGGATTTTGATACACCAAGGAGCATTGCTTGCATTTCACGTATTGAAAT
>JBEDJV010000161.1:0-4605 GCA_041172545.1 Bacteroidota bacterium
GGACAAGGAATTCCCCGCGTTTGCAGAAGCACTTATTGCCGTTCCATATTCATTTGTCTGGTTGATCAATGTGGAAATATACTCAATGTGAGAACCATAATACGTTCCATCATTTGTAACATTGGTCAAAAGTAAATTAGAGGTGTTGAAGGGATCATTCACCGCATGTGAAAAGTTCCCCATCAATCCTTGACAAGTCGTAGATACTTCTGAACCCATCGAAATAGCAAATGGATCAGGGAAGCTCGCATTGGGATAATCAGCTGGGAAATTTGGATACGTTGCATCAAAATAACGTCCAAGCCAACCGCTCGTTTGGTTGATATCTAAGGAACCGGAAGTCCAAATGTCCATCGACCGGAAATGCGAACGATTTGCTTCAGGATAGCCCACATTTTGAATCACGGACAGTTTTCCATTGTTGAACATGTCCTGCATTCCTGTCATCTTCGGATGCAGTGCCACATCCGATGTTAAGGTCAATAGTTGATTTTGTGGAATCAGAATATTTGGACGCTGCACCATTAAATTCGCATATTGATCAATCGGGAAAACCATGTTCAACCCATCATTTCCTCCATTCATTCGAATGAGCACAAGTACGCGGTCCTCTGCATTTTTTGAATACTCAAACAATTCTTTAGAAATCGCTTGCATGGAAAATCCATTCGAAATAAAAGGAAGGGATAATGAAGCTAATGAAGCATTTTTTAGGAAGTCTCTTCTTTTCATCGTTAAATCGTTTGGAATTGAGGCATTTTGAGAATAACGTTCATGAGCGCTTGCATGCGTTGGGTAACGGGCGTGAAAACGGTTGGATTCGTTGGGTCATTCGCATAATCCGTGTATTGGATCGTCCATTCGAAATCAGGAAGTCCACCTGTCAGAATCAATTTTAACGTCAATTTATCAGCAGGATCGATGGCTTTCGGAAAGAACACATCACAAATATCATCAATCACTTGTGGTGCATTCGACGGATTAGACAATCCATTTAGAAAGCCCAAGTGATTCATTTTTAACACGTTTGTCCCAATAGGCACCCCTGTAAAAACGAGTGCAGAAACAATGTCGAAACGTTTTTTAATGTATGTGGAGTTGATCCAGAGCTTCGAAAATGCTGGTGCTTGATAATAGGCGGTCCAACCTGCGACACTTGGTGGTACAATGTACGATTGCCCCATCGTATCTGCCACATAATAAATGGAAATGTACGTTTGATAATCGCCAACCAATCCAAAATTCGGAATGGTTTGCGTGGGATTCATCACCCCCATAATCATCTCAATAGGATTGCGAATGATAGCACCTCGAACACTCATATCATAGAAATGATCGCTAGTAAGAAGTTGTTGCATCACTGGCAATATTTCATAATTGTTGGCAATTAACGTCGCTGACAAAGCATCAATTACATCCGTTTGAACGGTTGGCGTTATGTCGTAATTCACGAAATAACGATACAGTTTGGAACAGATGTATTTAGCCACTTGAGGTTGGGCAAAAATGACATCGATGTAATTCGCATATTCGTTTGCTCCAGCTGCTGCAAGCACCTGGTTATTGAAATGATAGGATAATGTTTTACTGGAATTGTCGTGTAAGATCGAATTGAACGATGCCGTTGCTTGTGTTGCTGTGCTGCTTCGAATTCCATTGACGGTATATCCGGTAAGGATTTTTGCTCCTGCAGCTACATCCGTTTCCGTATAAGTAGAATAGTCCCCTGTAGCAATTTGATTCCCCTTTCCAATGGAAAATAGCTCAAGTAATTCACGTGAGTAATTTTCATTCGGTGAAAACACGTTATTTGTGGCGCCATTTAAAAACAACAACATCGCTGGATCAATCGTCACATCTTTTATTAGTTGTTTGAAGTTCCCGAGTGCATTCTGGCGCAATAAAGCCAAAAAGTGATACATCGCTCTTGATTCTGCCGTAGCCGTCACACCAAAGTGATTTTGCCAAAAAAACGCCATTTTTTCTGCGATGCACAGTTGTTCTTGGTTCATGTTTTTAGCAATCCACGCACCCAAGGACTTAAAACGCGCATTTTCCGTTTGTTGATTCTGTGTTTGATTTGCTGGATAGACTGCATTTACCCACGAAGCACCTTGAGGAACGATGGTCTCGGCTGCATCATATGCCAATGGTTCGCTTGATAGAGGAATTTGAAGTAAGGAATTCACCGTCGCTGCCATTCCGTTCGAAACCGCCGCTAATATCTGCTGATTCGTTGCTCCAAAAGTTGTTCTTCTCATTAAATGAGCCGCTTCCGCTTTTGTCCAAGGTCCTGTATATACTTGCATAACTTCAATTAGGTAGTTAAAGCTAGGTTAAAAACACGAGAAAAGCAACTTATATTTTTTTAAACGTTTGATATTCATTAACTTCAACTGCTAAATGAAAACAGCTTGAATACAATGCGATTTATAGTCTTTTTTCTTCTTTTCATGGGCAATGCTTATGGACAAGGAGACGACTGTCTTTCTGCGACTTACTTGCCAAATGTGAGTAATTTTTGCTCAACGAATTTAAATTATACGAATGTCGGAGCGACCACTGGATTAACTTCACTTCCCACTTGTTGGCCAGCAACTGCCACCCAAGACGTTTGGTTTCAATTCATTGCAACGGGCACAGATGTATTGATATCCGTGAATGGTAGTGGAAGCGGAGGAAGCATGATTGCACCAAATATTGCTCTCTACACAGGAAATTGCACCCTTCTTTTTGAACTTGGATGTTCGGCTGGAGCAATTGGCGCAGGTTCCACACAGCTATACGAAGGTGCACTCTCGCCAGGAACGACCTATTTCATTCGAGTCAGTTCATTACCAAGTTATCAGGGATCTTTTATTCTATGTGCCAATTGCTACACACCGAATATTAATCCCGGGGCTGATTGCGGCGGTGCGGCATATTTATGTAATCAAAACTCTGTTAGTGTGGCATCCTTAAGCGGTGGTGGACTCGATAACGATGAGCCAGAACCGGGAACCTGTTTGGATGTTTGGGGTCCAGATGAAGGGAATTCTTCCTGGTTTAAATGGACGTGTCAATCAAGCGGAACCTTGACTTTCGATATCACCCCTATCAACGCAAACGACGACATTGATTTTATTTTGTATCAACTTTCTGGCACGAATGCTTGTGGACCAAGAACACCGATTCGTTGCAACTCCTCTTCCTGTTTGAATACAACTGGTTCCACTGGATTAAATCTAGTTGACCTTGACATCGATGAATGGCCAAACTGTGATCCAGGTGAAAATGCTTATTGTCAGTACATTACCATGACCGCTGGAGTTTCGTACGCCATTCTCATCAACAACTTTAGCGCGAGCACAGGTTTCACCCTAAGCTTCAACACAGGAAACACGAATAATCCAGGGACATTTTTAGGTCCACATCCAATTCTCAATCATACGAGTACAAATATTTGTCAAGGAAGTTCCGTGACGTTTAATGCAACTGGATCGACCAATGTTTCAGGAGGATTAAATTGGATTTTCTCTAATGGTGTAAATTCTTCCACTGCTTCTGGTAATGGTCCTTTCACGATTACGTATGCAAACCCGGGATATTTTCTTGGAATCCTCAATGGACTCGATCAGTTTGGATGTCAAGCAACAGAATTCGTAAACATAGAGGTAACCGCGCCACCTGTATTAATGAATCCGGCTACACAAAGCATTTGTAGCAATAATAGCACGAGTATAAACTTGATGAATGCCATTCCTGTAGGAACAACCGTTCAATGGACGGTGAGTTCAAATGCGTTTGTGAGTGGAGCATCCAATGGTACCGGAGCATCCATCAATCAAATTTTAACGAATAATTCAAATCAAGTTCAGTCCGTTACTTACACGATTACCGCAACCAAAGGACCATGCACTGTAGTGAGTACAACGATTGTCACAATTAACCCACTAATTGTCCCAACGTTAACCGCGGTGAGTCCAATTTGTCAAGGTGGGAATTTGGCTGCACTACCAACTTCGTCGTTGAATGGAATCACAGGAACATGGTCGCCGGCTTTGAATAACCAAACGACAACAACGATTTCGGTCAATCCGCAAGTCACACCAACATTTGCGTCGGTGAGTCCGATTTGTCAAAGTGGGAATCTCGCTGCATTACCAACTTCGTCGTTGAATGGAATAGCAGGAACATGGTCACCGGCTTTGATTAACCAAGCGACAACGACCTACACATTCACACCATCCGCTGGACAATGTGCGACATCAACGACTTTAACGATTACGGTCAATCCCACGATTGTTCCCAATTTCGCTGCTGTGAGTCCAATTTGTCAAAGTGGGAATTTAGCTGCACTACCAACTTCGTCGTTGAATGGAATCACAGGAACTTGGTCACCAGCCTTGAATAACCAAGCGACAACGACCTACACTTTCACACCATCCGCTGGACAATGTGCGACAACAACGACTTTAACGATTACGGTCAATCCGCAAGTCACTCCAACATTTGCTTCGGTGAGTCCGATTTGTCAAGGTGGGAATTTTGCGGCGCTACCCACTTCGTCTTTAAATGGAATCACTGGAACATGGTCACCAGCCTTGAATAACCAAACGACAACCA
>JBEDJV010000162.1:0-6464 GCA_041172545.1 Bacteroidota bacterium
GGAAGGTGGAATCACGAATTGGATTGCACAAGTGGATCCTTCGTTAAAACTTGACTAAATGACACTTCTCAAAGATTTCTTGGACTTTTTCCTACACTTAGATGTCCATTTATTTGCCTTAATTCAGGATTACGGAATGTGGATTTACGGCATTTTGTTCCTCATTATTTTCGTAGAAACAGGATTGGTCGTGATGCCATTGTTACCTGGTGACTCCTTGTTATTTGCTGCTGGAACATTTTGTGCGGGCGTCGTGAACAACGGTGAAACAGCGGAGTTGAATCTATTTGTCGTGCTGGTACTGTTAATGGTTGCTGCCATTCTCGGTGATGGACTGAATTACTATCTAGGAAAAACGATCGGGTTAAAAGTCCTAACATGGAAAATCGGAAACCGTCAAATCGTACAGCAGAAATACATCGACCAAACACAAGCGTTCTTTGAAAAACACGGTTCTAAAACCATCATCATTGCACGCTTCGTTCCCATTGTGCGCACGTTCGCGCCTTTTGTCGCTGGAATAGGCAACATGAGCTACCGTAATTTCTTACGCTTCAATGTGATCGGGGGAATTGCTTGGGTAAGCGGATTGACCTTGTTGGGTTACTTCTTCGGCAACATGGAATTCGTTCGCAAAAACTTCGAAATAGTGATTTTTGGCATCATCGGAATCTCGTTACTTCCAATGGTCATTGAAATATTACGCGCGAAATTATCCTCAAAATAAGGCTTGAAATTCTTGTTTCAAGAAGGATACTGCTACTTCGGAAGGCATGGCCTCTAACTGGGACAGCAACTCCATGATTTTCGCGGATAAGTCTAAAGACGTTGAATTGACGTCCATTTGGCTCGCTGCCAGATTAATCAAGCGAATAGACTCCTCTTTGGAATCACGCATCATTTTCCATCCCGTTTCTGAAATGAACAATTGCTGTGCGACATTGTGATCAAACTCGTCACGAATGGTTTTTAACAAAATACTTTGCTGTGCCAAAGCGGAAACATTTCCCTGGTGTGCGCGCATCACCAAACTATTCGGATGAATTCTTTCCATCAATAAAATAGCACGTTGGTATGCCTCCAAGCGAGATGGCAAGAAAAATTCTTGACGTCCTTTACGTAATTCTAACTGAAGCTTCACCAGCTCTTGATCCTCCTGTCTTTTCAAAAAGAAATAAACCAATGCGATGATCGTTAGTCCGAAGAAAATCAACAAAAGAAGAAAAATCCAAAGTTCCATATGCGTCGTTTTGCACAAAGATAACATTCGAACGAAAAGTAATGCGCAAAATTCTGAGCACATATCATCCTTTCGATTATTTTTACACTTCAATTAATTCGCATGAATCAAGCATTTATCATCATTATCCTCATCGCCTACTTCGGCGTTTTGCTAATGATTTCACACTATACATCGAAAAATTCAACGTCTCAAAGTTTCTTTACGGGTGATAAGAAAAGTCCTTGGTATCTTGTGGCATTTGGTATGATCGGCACCTCGCTTTCTGGAGTGACCTTTGTTTCTGTACCCGGAACTGTCGCAGCGAATGGATTCTATTACTACCAAATGGTTCTCGGATTCTTCATCGGGTATTTCGTTGTTGCGTATGTTCTACTGCCACTCTATTACAAATACAACCTCAGTTCGATCTACCGTTATTTAGAGTACAGACTTGGATTCGCCGCTTACAAATGGGGAGCAGGCTATTTCATTCTTTCACGCACACTCGGCGCCACCGTTCGATTGTACCTGGTCATCAATGTCCTGCAAATCTTTGTCTTCGATAGCGTTGGCGTTCCCTTTTGGTTGTCCACCATAATCATCATTGCAATGATCATCGCCTACACTTTCCGAGGTGGCGTTAAAACAATTGTATGGACAGACACCTTGCAAACGGTTTTTATGTTGCTCGCTTTAGTTGTTTGCATCATTTCCATTCAAGGTGAATTAAATTGGTCTTGGGGACACATTTGGAATCAAATGTCCGAAGGCGGAATGACCAAACTGTGGAGTACAGATCCCTTGCGCAAAGACTTCATGTGGAAGCACATCATTGGTGGAGCCTTTATCACCATCACCATGACCGGATTGGACCAAGAAATGATGCAGAAGAACATCAGCGTGAAAAACTTGAAAGATGCACAGAAAAACATGGTCGTTTTCAGTTTTATTCTGCTTTTCGTCAATGCGCGTTTCCTTTTGCTTGGTGGGATGTTGCAACTTTTCGCGAACTTTTCGCGACACAAAACGGTTGGGAATTCAAACCGGATGATTTATTCCCATCCATCGTTCAACAACACTTACCATTCGGAATATTCATCATTTTCATCATTGGATTAATCTCTGCCCTCTTTCCATCCGTCGATGGAGCCATTACCGCATTAACCTCTTCTTTTTGCATCGATATTTTAGGTTTTGAACGTCGAAATGATATGGAGGAACAGCAGAAAAACAAATTGCGAAAAACAGTCCATTTATCCTTTGCGGTGTTGTTCATGTTACTCGTTTTCTATTTTAAATGGATGAACAACAAAAGCATCGTTGATTTGATTTTCACAATCGCTGGATTCACGTATGGTCCATTGCTCGGACTTTTTGCTTTTGGCATATTGACGAAGCGCACATTAAAAAGCATGATGGTTCCTGTTGTATGCATCATCGCGCCATTGATTTGCTTAGGACTAACCTACGCTCCAATAATTATTTCCTATTTCGATCCAACGTATGACGCGAGCACTTGGTTAAATGGCTACGTTTTTGGTTATGAAATGCTCATTTTAAATGGCGGACTTACCTTCGCATTACTTTACCTTACAAGTTCATCCACAGAAACTGTCAACGCATGAAAATCAACTTAGACGATAACGGACTCCACTTACGCTTTGCTCCTTTGACATTAAGTCGACCGCTGGGAAATTTACGCATGGGAATTTACACAAACGATGAACGTTGGGAGCGCTTACTTCCTGACTGTGAGGTTGGTTTTATCACGGAATCCTATTTACAAGATAAATTTCCCGCAGTAGAATCAAACATTCGTGTTAATGCACAAGTAATTCCGAATGAAGAGCTTGCCGCTTCTGTCTATGCACTTGAAGAGGGCTGTACGCTTTACTGGAATGGTTTATTTATCGCTGAAAACGGTGTTGGTTCAAACAAGATTGAATACAGAGGTGATGCACCTATTGTTTTAGAAAATCGCTGGGATCTTTTTCAAAAAAATGAAGCGGCCATTGCGCTGGACTTCCAATTGATCACGGATGAACGAAAATCACAGAAACTATCCAAAACAAATACCTTAATCGGTCCAAGTGATTTACTCTTTATTGAAAAAGGGGCTACCGTGGAAGGATGTACCTTAAATACAAATCACGGTCCGATTTACATTGGTGAAAACGCCGAAATCATGGAAGGATCGATGATTCGAGGTTCGTTTGTATTATGCGAAGAAGCCGTTGTTAAAATGGGAGCGAAAATCTACGGAGCAACAACCATTGGTCCACATTGTCGAGTTGGTGGTGAAGTAAGCAATGTGATTTTCCACGCATATTCAAACAAAGGACACGATGGATTCTTGGGGAATTCCGTTTTGGGCGAATGGTGTAACCTGGGAGCTGATACAAACTCCTCTAATTTAAAGAACAATTACAGCAGCGTTTCCAGTTACAGTTACGAATTTAAAAGCATCGAAGCAAGTGAACTTCAATTCATGGGACTATGCATGGGTGATCATTCGAAAAGTGCGATTAATACGATGTTCAATACGGCTTCGGTTGTTGGATTTGCCGTAAATGTATTTTCTGATGTCTTCCCACCGAAACACATTCCTTCCTTCACATGGTACATTGAAAAGGATCAAAGCGTATTTCAATTAGACAAGGCCATTCAAGCCGCAAAAGCGATGATGGACCGTCGTCATGTCGATTTTACAGAGGCAGATCAAAAAATCTTTGAAACGCTGCATCAATCTAGGCCATAAACTGACGAATTTTCAGTCCTTTCAAGCATGGCACAATGCTTGACTAATCCGCTATACCTAGTTTCTACAAACGAACGTTTGAGATTCTAAAAACTAATATGACAACTTGTCGCAACACAAAAGATATGAGTGATTTATTTGAACACGGTTTTTTCGGGATGTCTGGTTTGGAATCAGACGCTGAATTTATCCCATTAATTACCGCTGAGGAGGAAGAAAATGTCAACAATCAAGAATTCCCAACTGAACTCCCAATACTTCCATTAAGAAACAATGTACTCTTTCCTGGAGTTGTTATTCCGATTACCGTTGGAAGAGATAAATCCATTAAACTCATTCAAGAAGCAAACAAAGGAAATAAAATCATAGGAGTCGTTTCTCAACGAAATCAAGAGGAGGAATCACCCAATTTCGTTGATTTACATTCCATTGGTACCGTTGCTCAAATTGTGCGTTTGTTAAAAATGCCGGATGGTAGTTCAACCGTTATTTTACAAGGAAAACGTCGCTTTGAAATCGTTACGCCTGTTCAGACGGAGCCATACATGCGTGCAACAGTGAATATCTTCAAGGAAATGCCGATTGAAAAAGGAAACCAAGAGTTAGATGTCATGTTCAAGACAATCAAAGATTTGGCCCTTCAAATCATTCGCGATAGTCCAAACATTCCCTCTGAAGCACAATTTGCGATAGGAAACATCGATAGTCCAAGCTTCTTGGTAAATTTCATCTCATCGAACATGAATGCAGATGTATCGAAGAAACAAGAAATGCTGGAGGAAATGGACGTAAAAAAACGCGTCATGATGGTGATGGAACATTTGACAATGGAAGTTCAAATGCTCGAAATGCGCAACGAAATTCAAAACCGCGTACGAAAGGACTTAGACAAACAACAACGCGATTATTTTCTTCACCAACAAATGCGCACCATTCAAGATGAATTAGGGGACAATCCACAAATTCAAGATGTTCGAGATTTCGAAGAACGTGCAAAATCGAAGAAATGGGACGAGCGCGTAGAAAAACTGTTTATCAAAGAACTAGAGAAATTACAACGAATGAATCCGCAAGGTGCTGAGTATACTGTTCAAATGAACTACTTGGACTTGTTGTTGGACTTACCTTGGGGAGTCTATACAAACGACAAACTGGATTTAAAACGCGCAAAAAAAATCTTGGAAAGAGATCATTTCGGGATGGAAAAAGTCAAAGAACGCATTTTGGAATACTTGGCCGTGCTCAAATTGAAAGGAAACATGAAATCTCCGATTCTTTGTTTCTATGGGCCTCCAGGAGTGGGTAAAACTTCTTTAGGAAAGTCCATCGCTGAAGCACTTGGAAGAAAATACATCCGAATGTCCTTAGGTGGCTTGCACGATGAAGCGGAAATCCGAGGACACCGAAAAACGTATATCGGTGCGATGCCTGGACGCGTGATGCAAAATTTGAAAAAAGCAGAAACAGCGAATCCCGTTTTTGTATTAGATGAAATCGACAAACTTGGAAGAAATCACCACGGAGATCCTTCCTCTGCCCTCTTGGAAGTATTGGATCCAGAGCAAAATAGTGCATTCTACGACAACTACGTGGAAACAGAATTCGACTTATCGAAAGTCTTGTTTATCGCAACGGCAAATAGTTTGAGTACCGTACAGACGCCGCTTTTGGACAGAATGGAAATCATCGAGGTGAATGGTTATACAATCGAAGAGAAGATTGAAATCGCCAAAAGACACTTGTTGCCCAAACAAATCGCTGAACACGGAATTACAAAGAATGATATCCTTGTAGACAAAAAAGTTTGGGAGAAAATCGTTGAAGAATATACCAACGAATCTGGCGTACGTGGTTTAGACAAAGTGACAGCAAAACTCGTTCGTAACAGAGCACGTCAAATCGCTATGGAAGAATCCTTTGAAGCGAACATCTCGATGGAGGATCTATTTACCTTCTTAGGAGCAGGTAGAGCACGAACAAAATACATCAACAATGAAACAGCGGGAGTTGTAACAGGACTTGCTTGGACATCTGTAGGTGGAGACATTTTATTCATTGAATCTTCCATCACCAAAGGCAAAGGGAAATTAACCTTGACCGGGAATTTAGGTGATGTCATGAAAGAATCCGCAGTTACTTGAAAGGACACAGTGATTTACTTGGACTAGAACAAGAAGTATTCGATGAACACAACATTCACGTGCACGTTCCAGAGGGTGCAACACCAAAAGATGGTCCGAGTGCTGGCATCACGATGTTGACTTCTTTAGCGTCCGTTTTTACGCAACGTAAAGTCAAGAAAAACCTAGCGATGACAGGAGAAATCACACTACGTGGTGATGTATTACCTGTTGGTGGAATCAAGGAGAAAATCCTCGCAGCAAAACGTGCTGGAATCAAGGAAATCATCCTTTGTGCGAAAAACAAACAGGACATTGACGAAATCAAGGAAGATTACTTGAAAGGAATTACCTTCCACTTCGT
>JBEDJV010000163.1:0-8657 GCA_041172545.1 Bacteroidota bacterium
GATCCATTTACCCTAGACATCCTTCCCACCTTGAAATATACCCAAATGGTGAATGTGGAAAAGGCTTTGGTATATTCAACAGCAGCGACTTCTAATAATGAATTGACCTCCAATTACAATGTCCGAGGCGGGAATTACGATGAAAACCTAGTGTATGTAAATGGATTTTTAGTTTATCGTCCGTTTCTTACACGAAGTGGACAACAAGAAGGAATGAGTTTTATTCATTCCTCACTCGTGGAATCCGTGCGTTTTTCTGCTGGTGGATTCGATGCGCAATACGGAGATCGACTGAGTTCCGTTTTAGACATTACCTACCGAACGCCAGACAGTACTAAGGCAAGCAGCACCGTTTCGCTTCTTGGAATTGAGGCCCATGCGGAGCAATCTGTTTCTCCTCATTTCAATTACATCGTTGGAGCACGCTATCGTTCCAATGGCTATTTCTTGAATTCACTTCCAACGAAAGGAGCGTACAATCCCGTTTTTGCGGATGCACAAATTTTAACGAATTATTCGATTACTGATAAGGTGACCTTTAGTCTACTTGGACATTTCTCTTCGAATGCGTATCGATTTAGTCCACAAACGGCGGAATCGGATTTTGGAACCGCAAACGAAGCGTATCGTCTCATGATCTATTACGATGGAAAAGAAGCAACGAAATTCCAAACAGCCATGGGCGGCGCTTCATTGAAATTCGAACCGAATAAAAAAACCAATTTAGACTTCTACGTTTCTGCGTTTAACACGAATGAAAGAGAGTATTTTGATGTGCAAGGTCAATATTACATCAATCAATTGGAAACGGATCCCGCGAAGGAAGAATACGGAGATTCGATTGCGACACTTGGCGTTGGAACCTTTTTAAATCACGCTCGAAATCGATTGAACGCCACCATTCTGAGTGCTTATCACAATGGTTCCTTGCAATTGTTTAATGGATATACCGATGATGCGCAATTGCATTCACGTACATCGAGCCTGAAATGGGGCGCACAAGTACAACGTGATTTCTTCACGGATGTCCTCAGTGAATGGCGCATGATTGATTCAGCAGGATATAGTTTACCACAGACGAATAATCAAGAAGTGAGCCTCTACGAGACCATTAAAGGTAATTTGAATTTAACAAATTATAAGTTTAGCGGCTTCACCCAATGGAACCTGACATGGTCCACTACAAAAAAGAACTATCCCGTAAAGATTCTTAAAAAATTCAAAACGGATGACGTGAAATCTGTTCAAGAATATTCGAAAGTCATTAAAGAATCGAACAGTAAAATTGCGTTGTCTACAGGACTTCGAGGTGGTTACACGGCCGTGAACAACGAGCCTTACTTTACGCCACGTTTTAGCCTAACTTATTTTCCTCGGGCATACATGATTCAGAATAATCGAATTGTTCGCCGCAATTTAAGTTACCGTTTATCTAGTGGATTGTACTATCAACCTCCTTTTTACCGTGAATTCAGAACCTTTGACGGAAAACTAAATACAATGGTTCGCGCTCAGAAGTCCATGCACGTAGTGGCAGCGACGGATTTGTTCTTTGAAATGTGGGGACGTGAAAAGCCCTTCAAATTTACTGGAGAACTTTATTACAAATACTTATGGGATGTGAATCCATATGAAATAGAAAACGTTCGCACTAGGTATTATGCGGATAACAATGCGGTCGCTTATGCATATGGACTTGACATGAATGTGCACGGTGAATTTGTGAAAGGCATTGAGTCCTTCTTCAAAGTTGGACTGATGCGCACGCGCGAGGACATCTTGAATGATCATTATACCGAATACTTTAACGCCGCAGGAGAACGCATCATATTTGGATATAGCGAGGACCAAGAGGTTGTGGACAGCAATGTTGTTTTCCCGGGATATATTCCTCGTCCAACAGATCAATTACTCACCATTGGCGCTCTTGTCCAAGATCAAATGCCTGGATTCGAACAATTCAGCGTTCAAATGGGCTTGCAGTTTGGATCCAGACTTCCGTATGGACCGCCAGATTTTACGCGCTACAAAGATACCTTGCGCATGAAATCGTATTTCCGCGTGGACCTAGGTTTGTCTTACGACTTACTAAAAGGTGGAAAAATGGCGAAAAAATCATTCCTAAGAAAATGTGAAGCCGCATCCATTTCACTAGAAATTTTCAATTTATTGGGAATCAATAATGTCCTTTCGAAACAATGGATTCAAGATGTAGAGGGGAAATACTATGCCATTCCTAATTACTTGACCTCGCGAAGATTCAACCTAAAGTTGAGTATCTCAATTTAAAGAAGGAGCAAATAGAAATTTGTTCGGTGAAACCAATTCAGTTTTCACAGCATACATCACAATTCCAGCGGTATTTTTCACCCCTAATTTTGCCATGATATTCTTGCGATGTGTATTGATCGTATGTTTGCTTAGGAATAACTGCTCGGCAATGATTTCATTGGTGTGTCCTTCAGCAATGAGTACAATGATTTCATTCTCTCTTTCCGATAAAACAACAGGCTCACAACTAAAGGAGTCGAAGTCCAAATCGTTTACATCAATATTTGCTCGTTGAATGGTTTCTAAAATTTGACCGCAGAAAAACTTGTTTCCACGACTTGTTTCACGAACAGCATCCACGATTTCACTTAATTCACAATCCTTTTTCACGTAACTCGTTACGCCCGAACGAAGCGCGTCCACTAATGTCTGCGCATTTTGAGCACTTGTTACCGCTAAAAACTTTAGTTCGGGATACTTTGAAGAAATTCGCTGAATGGTATCAATCGTAAATCCTTCAGATGTAAAATCAATTAAAACGACAGTTGCTCCGAATGAGGCAAGCTGAGACACGAGTTCCTTTTCATTTCTAGCCTCACCTACAATCGTCACATTCAACTCAGCTGTTAACACCGTACGGAGTCCGAGTCGCATTAAATCGTTGCTGTCTGCTAAAATTAAATTCACCTTATTTAGAATTGATATAAAGGAGTGAAATATTTTCAACAAGGTATTCACAAATTCGTTTGAAGAAGCTACCTTTGTTTGGTGAAAACAGAGATTGGACAAGATATTGATCGTGCGATTTCCTTTTTAAAAAAAGGAGAAACTGTTGCTATTCCAACGGAAACAGTTTATGGCTTAGCGGCAGACGCAACGAACGAAGATGCTGTTCTAAAGATTTTTGAGGCGAAAGGACGACCAACTTCAAATCCTTTAATTTTACATTTCTCAAGCATCGATTCAATCTATCCATATGTAACTGAATTTCCAGAAACATTATTAAGGTTGGCAAGACATTATTGCCCTGGTCCCATCACCTTCATTTTACCGAAGAGTTCGTTGGTTCCTGCGCTCATTACAGCTGGACAAGATACTGTTGCGGTACGTGTACCAGAACACGAAATGACCTTAGCATTGCTGCGTCTCATCGATTTCCCCATTGCTGCTCCTAGTGCGAACCGCTATGGTGGAATTAGTCCAACAACCGCATTACATGTTCAACGCGAGCTGAACGAGCGTATTCCGTACATTTTGGACGGCGGCGCTTGTCAAACCGGACTCGAATCTACCATCGTTGGAATGGCTAACGAAAAAGTCATCGTTTATCGCCTTGGTGGAATCTCGATAGAATCTCTTTGTGAAACATTAGGGTATTCACCTGAAGTAAAAAACGAACTTCATCACGGTGTTCGTACAAGTGGAATGGTCAAATACCACTATGCCACAGAAACTCCTTTGTTTTTTATGAATTCATCTCAGACAGAATTTCAAGATACAGATGGGGTGATTTTGTTTTCTCAAGAAAAGCGCTCCTCCTTTTCCATTGAATCATTCGTGTTGAGTGAGACTGGAGACATGAATGAAGCGGCCAAAAACTTATATGCGGCACTTCATGAAATGGTAAAACCATGAACGACCGACTAAAACGAGCTACAGCAAAATTTCAATCGTAGAAAAATCTTAAAAATAATGGACATAAAAAAAGCCATCATTTCTGATGGCTTCTGAATATTTAGTGTCAACCTATTATTTAAGGTGACGTCCGTAACGGTTTTTGAATTTGTCAATACGTCCTGCAGTATCCACGAACTGTGCAATACCAGTGAAGAACGGGTGAGACTTGTGAGAGATATCCAATTTAAATAACGGATACTCGTTTCCATCTTCCCATTGAATGGTTTCTTTCGTTGTGGCACATGATGGACACAAAAACATATATTCGTTTGACATGTCTTTAAACACAACAAGTCTGTAATCTTCTGGGTGTATATCTTTTTTCATTTGACTGAGTTTCTAATTCGAAAATGGATTGCAAATTTAGCTAATTCTTTTTGATAAACAAGAAAAAACACAAAAATCCTTTCTTTTTTCTATCATTTGAACAATTCACGGGGGATAAAATCTAAAAAGGAGCGAATTCACTGCTGTTCCGACACGTACATTTGTCCAGATTTATCAGATGAAATTTAACGCTACACAAGAAATTCGAACCATCGCTTCATTGCTCAACTGCAAAGTTACGGGTAATTTAGAACAAGTGATCAGTGGCATCAATGAGATTCACACGGTTGAAGTTGGCGATATTGTGTTCGTTGACCATCCGAAGTACTATCAAAAAGCGCTAGAATCCGCTGCAAGTGTCATATTAATTGATCAAGATGTTCCTTGTCCAGCAGGGAAGTCCTTGTTAATTCACCCCCACCCTTTCGACGCGTTTAATTTTCTTACCCGTCATTTTGCTGAACAATTAGATTCAGAAGAACCGGTTGTACATCCATCCACAATGGTATACCCGAATGTGTTCATTGGGAAAAATGTACAGATTGGTGCAGATTGCATTCTTTATCCTGGTGCCTACATCGCTGATCATACAATAATCGAAAACAATGTCATTATTGGCGCAAATACTGTGATTGGTTTTGACGCATTTTACTACAAGAAAAAAGGACCTATCTACGACCGATTGATTTCCTGTGGATCCGTTCATATTGAATCCCATGTTGAAATTGGCGCTTTATGCACGATTGACCGAGGTGTAACAGGCATCACGAAAATCGGAAAAGGAACGAAAATCGATAACCAAGTCCATGTTGGTCACGACACGCAAATCGGTGCGAATGTATTAATCGCCGCCGCATGTGGAATATCCGGATGTGTGGAAATTGGGGATAATGCAACCATTTGGGGTCAAGTCGGAATGGCAAGTGGCGTGAAAATAGGAGAAAATGCCACCATTTTAGGTCAGTCAGGTGTTACAAAAAACATTCCGATGGGAGCTGAATATTTCGGGACACCAGCTGGACCGACAAAGCAAAAATTTAAGGAACTCGCTTATTTGCGAAACCAAGCCAATATCGAGCAATGAGATTCAACACTGGAAATGAATTACTGTCGCAATTGGAGATGAAGGACAATCGCCTACATTCCTTGTTAGAGATAACGAATGCCATTAATTCGAACCTTCCCGTTGAATCATTATTCAAGATCTTCTCCTTTATTCTGAAAGAACAACTCAGCTTCAATCGCTTTGTGTTATTCATCAAAGAAGAAGAATGGCATTGTCCGGTGAAGGTGGGCTATAAAGGGAGAATTGACCTAGATTTGATTCATTCGGAATTATATCGTTTCAAAGAAATCACGCTTGTTCAATCCTCTAATTCCAATTTACTGAATGATTTTCAAGCGGTCATCCCTGTAAGTCACCAAGAAAATCCACTCGCCTACCTACTGATTTCTACGGTTGGAAAAACAGAATTCCTCGAGCCAGCACATTTTTCCTTTGCGCAAACCTTGGCAAACATCATTTCTGTTGCTGTCGAGAACAATCGTTTGGTGAAACAACACATCATCAAAGAACGCATTTCAAAGGAACTAGAAGTCGCCTCTGAGATGCAAAAAATGCTTTTCCCATCGGAACTACCGTCCAACCGTAAAATGGACCTCTCCGGACGTTACATTCCACGTCACGCCATTGGCGGGGACTACTATGACTTTATTCCATTAGGCGACGAAGAATACATCATTTGTATTGGAGATGTCAGCGGAAAAGGAATCAGTGCTGCTATGCTTATGGCCAATTTTCAAGCTACTATTCGCACCCTTTTCAAGTACCAACGATTCGAGATGTCCTTTTTAATGGAAGAACTGAATAAACTCGTCATGAAAAGTGCGAAAGGCGAGAAATTCATCACGTTTTTCCTTGCGCACTACAATGCGTACACACGCAAAATGACGTATGTCAATGCCGGACACAATCATCCCATTCTTTTAAATGGAAGAAAGGTCACGATGCTCAAAGATGGCTGCATTGGTTTAGGCATGTTGGATGAACTTCCAAGTATCAAAGTAGGGAAACTCGTATTGAATCCGAATACTACATTCGTCTTGTTTACGGATGGCGTAGTGGAATTAGAAAATGAATCAGGAGAACAATTTAGCGTGGAACGATTAATCAAAAACGTTCAGGCTTATTCGCCGCTAAAAATGGAGGACATGAACAACATCATTTTCTCGAAACTGGAAGAATGGAAAGGTCCATTAAACTACGTGGATGACACGGCGATTTTTAGTTGCAAGTTCTTTTAATTCGTTTTTCCAAACTGAAATCGAAGCGAGAAGACGTGTGTGTAATAACTTGTTTTGACATCACCTAAGCGCGTAAAAGCATAATCTAACTGCATGTTTTTCAATTTCACCCCAAGTCCTAAGTTTGGTTGCACACTCCAATAAGTGGATTGATCAAAATTGGTGAATTGTTGGATATTTGATACACCACCTCGCACTTTTACCAAGTTTTTATAATTCAAACAAAGACCTAAATGTGGGTCAAAGGAAGCGACATTGGACTTCAATAAAACATTCCTTTTTCCATCTGTTGTCATATCAACATCCAACTCTGCAGCTAGGTTTAATCCTTTTTTACCCAGATTCACGTTGCCTGCTGCGGCAAAAATAAAACGAGGCAAGGTCAACTCAACACCATTTTTTGGAAGTTCGTTTTGCGTCGCTTGAAAAACACTTTGCATTTCTGGACTCAAGTCAAACACCCAAGCATTGAAGGTCGAAGTCACATCCCTCGCCATCATCCCAAACTTCCAGTGTTTTGGCAACTGATATTGCCAACCGGCATCCAAACCAAATCCCCATGAATGAGCGAAATCACCAATATTACGGTAAATCACTTTCGCATTTCCACCCACACTCATTCCTTTGATTTTCATGCGCTTTGAATAGGAACCGATAAATGCGTAATCAGCAGCCGTAAATAATTGTACGTTATCGTAATTAATCACCCCGTTATTGTCAATCAGCTGTGTCGTATTCGGAATGTCATCCACACCGAAACGAATAAAGGAAAAACCAAGAACATGGTCTTCATCCAATTTATAACTATAAGATGCATAATCGTATTTCGCTATTCCTGCAAAATATTCGGAGTGCATTAAACTTGCCTCCATTTTTGTGGACTGATGTATAAGTCCTGCAGGATTCCAATAACTTGCATTGACACCCTCTGTACTAGCGACAACAGCATTTCCCATTGAAAAAGCATCCGCACCAACGCCGAGAGTTAAGAATTCATTTGAATATTTGGGCGCTAGATCTCCTTGCGACCAAACGAAAGAAGAAAGAAAAAAGCACACTAAAATGCTAAAACTGTATTTATTCATGTGACAATAACTTGTTTTTCCGGTAAAAATTGTGTGATTCATGCAAATCAAGCAATAATTTCAGGACAAATTTCAGATTTATTCTAAATTTACCTCAAATATACATCATGTTTGGACTTGCGAATTTACTTACTGCCACGAATTTATGTTGTGACTTTTTTCTATATCAGCAGATTTTGCGGATGGTTTTGTAGCCAGACTCACGAAAACAAGTGGAGAACTCGGCAAACAACTCGATTCTCTGGCTGACATGGTTTCTTTCGGTGTGGCACCAGGAATTTTCATGATGGTGATGATCATCCTTGGTGTGGATTACAGTGCTGTCATTGATTTGAAGCTAACAAACTCCGTGGAGGATACACAGAAGTACTTTGTCTTCAACCAGATTATGGCTTGGTTTGCTTCTCTATCTTATGATGTAAATAATTCGTTTAATGCATCCATTAAGTTCTTGCCATTTACTGCACTGATCATTCCATTTTTCTCCATGTTCCGCTTGGCTAAGTTTAACATCGATACGAACCAAAGCGATAAATTCATCGGAGTACCAACTCCATTAAGCACCTTGTTCTTTTTATTCTTTCCCTTGTACTTTTGGTATCAAAAAGAAAATTGGGGACACCAAAGTGACTTCATTTACGGACTCTTTGATTGTTATACACTGGCAGCAATTTCCGTTTTATTTTCCACATTAATGATTGCCCCCTTACCGCTCATCGCCTTGAAATTTAAATCATGGGGATGGCGTGAAAATTATTATCGATACACACTTGTTATCATTTCGTTGATAAGTATTCCCATTTTCTTCGTTTGGTCGATTCCAATAATTGTAATTTTGTACCTGATTTTATCTATCATTGAACACAATCAAAGAAAAAAACATGAAATTCAAAGCTGAAATTGATGTAATGCCACTAGACGCACTTCTAGATCCACAAGGAAAAGCAGTCTCTCATTCTATGAAAAATATCGGATTATCCGAAATTGAAGGTG
>JBEDJV010000164.1:0-9072 GCA_041172545.1 Bacteroidota bacterium
CTATGAAAATATTCAAACATCGAATGGACGTGTAGCCTACTATTTTTGGAAAGAAGATCCCGATGGAACCTTTCTGTTAAATCCAGAAAATCCGATGGAATCATTTACTCATCCATTCAAACAAAACCACTTTTACGTTTACTTAGACGTCAGTAATCCTTTTTTTAAACCTCGTTTTCACATCTTGGGTTACCACATTTGTCTCATTCATTTACTCGCTGTTTTACTGACCTTGATTGTGCAGTTTTTTACTTTTCGAAACATCAATCAACGGATGTTGGATACGCGTTTTTTCAAACGATTATCCTTTCGTGTGGCCAAACTACTGATTTGGGCGATGGCCATATCCTCGAATATTTTCGCCTTTTACGCGACTGAATTCTATTACACGAACTACCACATGCGTTTTCATGAGATTACCAGTTTCCATGGGAAGAGTCAATCTAAATTGCAACATGAACTCGAGGACAACAATCAATTTCAAGTTCAGGATGCCTTCTTTAGCAAAAGTCAAGTTTTCCGTCAAATCAATGCGAGTTGGTACGCTCAGCATGAGGACCGGGTTCTTTATTTCGATGTCGACTCGGCCAATAAAGCGCATTTTCTTCATTCTCGAAACATTCTAGAATTGAACACGATTCCTTACCGAAAAAAGACAAGCAGTCATTATGTTGTTTTTCGCTTCCATGATGTGAACAATCAAATCACGAAAGAAAAAGTATTCAATCATATGGGATTTGAGTTAACCCAAAAACTTCTTTTACCTGATCCAGCGAAACGAATTTTGGTTTTTGTGAACGGATATCGTCCTGTTTCCACTAACCAATCGATGTCGGAATTCCTTTCAAGTTTTCAAGAAAAAGGAGTGGAGTTTCCAGATTCAAAAAACCAATTGTTTTCGATGGACCGTTATTCCTATTGGGAACCGTGGAAGCAATTCAATCAGCGTTTTCAGCAGCGGATTCAAGCGGATGAAATTTGGTATGCGGACGGACATCATTCCGTCTCCACATCGAACCACGGCTCTGTGATTCATTTTGCGGGAACCGCATCGATTTACCCTCCCTTGTGTCAAACAAAAAGCCATCATTGTTACCAAACGAAACTACCTTCTAACCAACGTGTATCTACGATGAAGCTGCTGGCAACGAGTCCAAATTACGATGGATTCAATCTGCGTTTTCAACGTGGGAAAATTGCGGGAAAGAACTTGCTTCAAGTACTAAATGAAGCGCCGAATTATTCAAAAAATGACACCATTTACCTTGTCTCTCATAGTATGGGACATGCCTATGCGATGGGAATGAGTTCTGTATTAAAAGGAAAAGTAAATTTAGGTGATTGTTACATCATTGCTCCAGAGAATCCACGAGGGAAAACGTTTGCATCAGCCGATTGGAAAAACGTTTGGCAATATGGAACTGTTCGAAATGGAAAAACAAAGCACGCTCCTTGTCAACAAGATGGCGTGGCACCTCAGTCCTTGGTGAAAGGACTATCTCCTACGCATCGCATCTCGTTTCCAAAGGAGCAAGCGAAACATATGGGATTCTTCAATAGTCACTTTATTGGTTATTACACGTGGATTTTTGACATCCCAAAAGGAAAACCAGGCTACGTTCCACAACATTAAAACGGACGTGCAATAGATGTTTGGATTTCAATCATCGAAGCACCGACTTTTCCTCTCGTTACTTGATCATCATGCATGGAGAGTCCATCTTTTCCTTGAACAAGCACCCGCAATTCCGTTTTCAAACGTCCCTCTCCGATTCCATGAACCACACGGAATCGCTTGACTTTCGTTTGAATCATTTGATTACTAAAGCGCTTAAACGCGTCGATTTGAGCAACTAAAATGTCGTGCTTACCCAGGTGTCGCTCATCTAAATTCAATTCATGGTGATGCAAATCGATGGAGGGTATCTCTTCGTTTTTAGTTGATTGTCTTGAACTAGCCGACAATAAACCATCCTTAATCGGCACCTTATTTACTTGGATTTGCTTTCGTCGAACCACAAATTCTACCGACACTTTTCGTTCGAATCCATGCTCATCTTCCAAAAATAAAAAGGTTCCTTCAGCGCGTAGCACACGAAACAATCCTGACTCATTCAAGATACTTACCTCCTCATATAGTTGAAAGTTCATGCCTTAATTAAAACGAATGGCTTTCGTTGGACTAATTTTCGTTACCACGTAACTTGGAACGATCAAAGAGATCATGCAAACGACGAAGGTAACCAGGTTGACCAAGATCCAAGACATTGGATTCATTTCAACGGGAACTTTATCTAGGTAATAAACCAAAGGATCTAATTTCAACAACGCAAATTTCCACTGAATAAAGCAAAGTAGAAAGGCTGCGAATGGACCAATCTCTTGCGCCCATTGCTTTGAGCATTCCAATCAGGTTTGTTCGCACCACGATGAGTACAAGCATAGCTGAACCCACGTTGATTACTCCAATCAATAACATTAAAAAGATGATAATGTAGACATTGTAGTCCAAGAAACTCAACCACGCAAAAAGATCTCGTTCGGTGTCCAAAATACTACTGACTTGCATCAGTTCATTGTTTTCGTTTGGACGCATTTCAATGACAGAACGAATGTCCTCCTCCACTTGCTTCAAATCGTTCCAATCGGCAATTCGGACTTCAAATCCTGACACAAAATTTTTCCCCGTGCCCATTCCTTCTGTTTCCGTTACTTGCACGGAACCCTGGTTCGAAGTCATTTGATACGAATCAATCCCAATGGATTCTTTGATTAATTCCCCGTTTTCATCCTTCAAGAGTCCTATGGAGGCAATGAACGGTTTGGAACAGTTGATGCGTAAATAACTGGTGTCGATTGGCGTTTGCGTTCCTTTCATTGGATCCGACTGATAGACGATTAAGCGGAAATTCGTGTCCCGCAAGTATGGTAAATAGAATCCACCATAGATATCTGGACCAGAACCCCAATCGTAAAGTAGGTTTGACGCTTTTCCTTCAACTGCCGCTTTTAAGACAATTTCCCCATTGATAAGTTTATCATCAATGATAATTTTCGTTTTAACACCAAAATCGTTCATTTTCTGAACTTCAGGTAATCGACAAAAGACCAACTTTTGATCGTATTCTTCTAGTCCGGTTTGATAAATCCCAACAACCTTGTATTTGCGTAAAACGGGTTGATTTTTCACGTAATAAACAGAAATGGTATCATTCAAAGAATAATTTAACTGTTCCGCCATTCTTTTCGACAAAACTAGTTCTTCTTGTTTGGCGTGAAAATTCAAGATGCGTCCGGACACCAAATGTTGCTTGATAAATGTCCAATCGTATTCCTCGACCACCCCTTTCATTACGACACCTAGAATATCTTGTCTATTGATGAGTGAATCTTTCCCGTTCGACAAGCGAATGGTGTCTGAAAAACGTGAAGATTGCAACATCGCCGGCTTGAAAACAACGGGAGAAATACCTTTCAATCCTTTTATTCCTGCAAGTTCATTCAGTGCTTTTTGATCCTTTAAAACCGCATCGCCTTCAAAAATCTGCTTGGTTCCTTTCTTAGAAATGAAAAGTGGAGCATTAAAACCCGTAATTTTGTTGCGCACTTCATGTTGAAAACCTGTAACGATTGCAACTGTTACGACGTTAACCACAATAGCTAGTGCAATACTTAATATAGATATGCGTACAATGAGACGACGTGATATGAAAATTTCGAAGGACAAAGTGCTTTTATTTAAGATTCAAAAATACACAAAGCTTCTGTGCTTGAAAACAATTTTTGTGTTTTTACTTTTCAGCTGTGTGCAAAAAGTAAAAGGAGAGCATTCCATTTCAGTTGGAACCGTTGTGATAGATGATACGATGAAGGTTTCGAGAACCTTGTTTCCAAGCGATCGACAAGAAGTAAAAAAACCTTTATTAGGAATCGACAGACTGCATTTATTTGTGGACTCCTTAGCTGGAAAGCGCATTGCTGTCGTTGGAAATCAAACATCTGTTGTTCAGGGAGTACATTTAGTGGACACCCTGTTATCCTTAAAACTAAATGTTGTAAAAGTATTTTCTCCTGAACATGGATTCCGAGGGGATGTCGACGCAGGAGAAAAGGTCCACCATTCTATTGACGAAAAAACCGGAATTCCCCTCGTTTCTCTCTACGGGAACAATAAAAAACCAAGTCCACAACAGTTGGAGGATGTCGATATTGTTATTTACGACATTCAAGATGTGGGTGTGCGTTTTTACACCTTTATTTCGACCCTTCATTACGTCATGGAAGCCTGTGCGGAAAACAACAAACAAGTGGTGGTGTTGGATCGTCCGAATCCCAATGGACATTATGTGGATGGACCCGTTTTAGAGAAGGAATTTAAATCCTTCGTTGGCATGCATCCTGTTCCAATTGTTTACGGAATGACCATTGGAGAATACGCGATGATGATCAACGGTGAAGGATGGTTAAACAATGGCATTCATTGCAATTTGTGGGTGATTCCATGTAAGAATTACAAACACAAATTAAAGTATACCTTGCCAGTTGCTCCTTCTCCAAATTTGCGCACAGATGGCGCTATTGCTTTGTATCCAAGTTTGTGTTTGTTCGAAGCGACAACGGTTAGCATTGGACGTGGTACAGATAAACCATTTGAGTTTTATGGCCATCCACGTTTCCCAAAAATGGATTTTTCGTTTACGCCGATTCCAACTCCAGGGGCAAAGACACCACCACAAATGAATAAACTGTGTTACGGATACGATTTATCCAACGGGAGTTCTAAAAGAAGTTATGAAATCAACTTAAACTACTTGATCCAAGCGAGGGATTTACTGGGTGATTCCGCCGTGTTTATCGATCAAAATGGATTCTTCAATCGACTTGCTGGAACGGCCACATTGAAAGAACAATTGTACAAAGGATGGTCCGCAAAGGAAATCAGAGAAACGTGGAAACCAGGCTTAGATGCCTTTATGATTACCCGTAAAAAGTACTTGTTGTACGAATAGGATTAGATTTCTAAGTTCTTTCCGCTTTCCTCCACCATTTCTTTCATTGAAATCGCATAAGCGTCCATTTTCGCCTGAACTTCTGAATCAAAAGCGCCGATGATTCGAGCTGCCAAGATTCCCGCATTTTTCGCTGCATTCAATGCTACGGTTGCCACAGGAATACCGTTTGGCATTTGTAGAATACTGAGGATGGAATCCCAACCATCAATGGAATTAGATGATTTAATCGGAACACCAATGACAGGTAAGGATGTCATGGATGCGGTCATACCTGGAAGATGTGCGGCACCTCCTGCTCCGGCAATGATCACTTTGATTCCTCTTCCAGCAGCTTCTTTCGCGTAGCTCACCATTTTCTCTGGTGTGCGGTGTGCAGAAACGATTTCCACTTCAGAAGTGATTCCAAATTCATCCAAAATGAGTTTTGCTTCCTTCATAATTGGCAAATCTGACTTGCTGCCCATGATGATTCCAACGTGTACCATTATTCAACTGGTTTATTAGGTTCTATATTTATTTCCTCCGTGACTGTCACTACTGTTTCTGTCTGTTTCTCTAGCTCGCTCACTGGGATTTCCTCCACAGTTGGCAATGCATCTTGTGCTGTAGCTTTTTCTATCGGCGTTTGTGGTCGTCCCGTGTAATGAACGCTGTTCTCCACATCCGAATACATTTGATCCAAAGGCTGAACCAATTGTTCTTGTGTTTCTTTTAGAATGGAATTGATATTTAACTCCTCTTTGATCCCTACACCTGATTTTTTAATCTCCTGTTGTAATTCGTTGGAAGCGTTGCGGATTTGATACATGGCTTGTCCCATTGTTTTCGCAATGCCCGGAATGCTTTTTGAACCAAAAAAGAGCAAAATCACGATTAAAATAACGACGATTTCAGATCCGGCAACATCTCCTAAAAACAATGGTAACATGTACATAAAACAAAGGTATAATTATTTTGACAGAACCAATTACTTCTTCGGTACGGTTTGCATTTTTTCAATCACTGCTGAAAGCATTTTTAAGGGAACAAATGGTACCATCTTGATGAGAAAGGCGAAAGAAAATTCAGAAATCTGAATGACTTTTCCTTTCATCATACCATCGTAACCAGATTTTGCTGTTTTGTATGCTGATGCTCCTTTATCGAACATCGTTCCTCCTTCTAGTCCGGCAACGTGTTCAAATTCGGTTTTCACTGGACCCGGACAAAGTGCTGTTACCGTCACACCCTTATTTCTTAATTCATAAGAGATTCCCTGTGTAAATGAAACAACGAATGCTTTTGTGGCAAAGTATGTCGCTTGCAATGGTCCAGGAAGGAATCCAGCCGTACTTGCCGTGTTTAGAATTTTACCGTGTCCACGTGCTTTCATGTCCTGAAGAAACAAATGTGTCAATTCAACCAACGCAGTTACATTCAATTGAATCATTTCCAAATCTTTCTCCAATGGACGATCAATAAATTCACCGTGTCCACCGAAACCAGCATTGTTCATCAAGTAGTCGACTTCTAATCCTGAATGATTCACAAAATCGTATACTTTTTTCGCTGCGTGCGCTTGCGTTAAATCCTGCGTAAATGTAGAAACCTGCACCTTGTATGTGGACTCCAATTCCGTTTTCAAGGCTTCCAATGCTTCTGTTCGACGAGCAACTAAAATCAAGTTACCACCTTTTGACGCATGGATTCTCGCCAATTCTTTCCCAATTCCACTTGAAGCGCCAGTTATAAGTGCTGTTTTCATGTTCTTTTTACTTTTTATTTCGTTTTATTATTGATCCGAATAGGTCGTTTTCATTTTTGTAAAGGAATAATTCGCATCATTTTTGTTTCCGATGCGAAGGATTTGATCCACAGATGCCGAATGAATCCATCCTGTATCTTTGTTCAAACTTATGTTAATGGATGCTGAACCAAGCAATTTCAAGGAAGTTGATTGTTCTTGCGAAACGACTTCTGATTCACCCGCTAATTGGATAAATTGTCCATCCGTTTTCAATAAATGATAGGTCGTATTAAGTTTTGCTTGAATTTGTTGGGAAAAAATTTCTGTTTCGGTCACCCATGAATCGTTTAGTTCAACGGCAATTTTTGGGTAAATCAAGGTGATGATTTCAAAGTTTCCTTTGAACGCTTTCTCTCCGTATGTCTCTGCCAAACTTTTTTTGATCTTCGCCACTTTTTCTGCTGATAAATCCAATTCTTTAATGCCGTTATCGATCACCCGATCGATTCCTTCAACAGCACTAATTTCGCCAAAAGAACTCATGGTGATGTAAAAGGGCGTACGACACATCTGGTAGAAAAAATTCGATAAAATATCCTGAGAAGGCTTGTTCGATTCGTAGTGAATTTCCTTGTTATCAGCTCCATCACCCTGAACAATCGAAATATTCATGAAATCGTATTGTGTTTCTAAATAATAGCTTTCGTTTTTTATGGCCTTTACCTTGTAAGTGATTGATTTTCGTGGTTTTACCATTGATTTTTTGAAAAATCTCCGAATTTGAATTCAAGGAAAGATTATACGTTTTTCCTTTTTTCAAGTTTAATTGAATCATGCTTTTCTGCGCGAACAAAGTCGGACAGCTGACCACCAAAAGAAGCAACAAAAGGTATTTCATTCGATTGAATTTGGAGTCAAAAATACGCAATTCTTAGAGCAAAAGATCCATTCCGATGCGAAAGGTTTGCGCATGCGCATCAACAATGTCCTTGATTTGTGGACTGTATCCACCTCCCATCGTACAAACCACTGGAACATTCAATTGTCGAACCGCATCAAAAACGATGCGATCACGTTCCTGACAGCCTTTCATGCTGACACCCAATTTTCCAAGTTTATCGCTGGACAAGATATCTACTCCACATTGATAAAAGATAAAATCCGGAGCGAATCCATTCAGAATTTGATCCAAATGCCTTGAAAGCAAATGCAGGTATGCTTTGTCTTGAATGCCATCTTCTAGCTCGACATCGACATCCGATTGTTCTTTTTGAAGTGGGTAATTATTGCGTCCGTGCATACTGAAGGAAAAAATACGCTCATCGTTGCGCACCAAAGCAGCAGTTCCATTTCCTTGATGGACATCCAAATCGACGATGAGAATCTTGCCTATTCCATGATTCTTAAGTAAGAAATGAGCCGCGATGACTTGATCGTTCAACAAGCAAAATCCTTCTCCCCGATCTGCGAATGCGTGATGCGTACCTCCGGCAATGTTGAAGGCAATGTTTTTTGTCAATGCGAATTCTGCCGCCCTGAGCGTTCCATCCATGATGCATCTTTCTCGTTCTATGAGGGCTTTTGAATGGACAAATCCGGATACTCGTTGTTCGCGTTCACTCAATTTCAATTCGCTCAAATTGCGCCAATAGTTGTCATTATGAACAGACAATAGGTGTTCCTCAGAAAGGAATCCAGGTTCAAAAAAATCCGCTTCATTCGCCGTTCCTTCATACACTAATTGCTTGGGCAATAAATCGTATTTCTCCATGGGAAAACGGTGGTTTTCCGGCAAAGGATGAACATAAATCGGATGAAAAGCAATCATGGATTTGTGATTTTCACTACGATGCGTGCGACTGCAGGACAAACCGTTGTATTCGTGGCAGTGAGTTCCAGAATTTGAAACATGTTTTTTCGGTCTGTATGGGGATATTCGCGACACGCCAGCGGACGATCTTCGTAGATGGAACAGGTATTGTCGTCGTACAAAAATGAACAGGGAGATTTTTTCAAAACGTAGTCACTTTCTTCGTCCATCTTTAAGTATTGATCGATCAACTGCGCTTCTTTCATGCGTAAACGTTTGGCAATGCGTCGAATATCCGCATCGCGAAAAATAGGACTCGTCGTTTTACAGCAATTCGCACAAGTCAAACAATCCATCTTTTGGAATTCTTGGGTATGTGCTTGATGAAAGCGTTGATCCAATTCTTTCGGCTTGCTTTGTTTCCATTTGCGGAATGTCTTTTTCGTCTGTTCGAGTTGCTGTTTGGCTAACTCCAAGGCATTTTGATCGTTTTCCTTCAATTGACTCATCTCTTTTCTCTGTAT
>JBEDJV010000165.1:0-3918 GCA_041172545.1 Bacteroidota bacterium
GAATATTAAGTAATTGCTACAATAATGCCGGTGGTTTTCTGATTTCAATCTTCGCGTCTTTGAATATCGAAGAGGTATTACGGATGCTGAATAAGAAACTTTTATTCCCCCCTACTGGTACATAATAGAAGGATAAAGCCCAACAATGTAGGTTTCTATTCAAGGAAAAATACGCATTTGTTAAACGGAATTCTTGCACATTAAAATTTAGGTTTCCAGATAAATTCCATCGTTTGGTCATGCTCACATCCCCACTCACAACGAGCGTTTGAGCGAACTCATTTTTTTTCGGATTCGCGCTTGAAATGGATTGATTCACGTTGATGGAATACACATGTGACAAACTCATTTTCCATGGAATATCAAAGAAAATCGCACGTTCGGGATGCAAGGCGTAATAATTAAACTCTGAATTCCAGTTTTGTTCATTGACCGTTGCAGTACTATTTGCTACTTTTTCCCTTGATTTTTTTGGTGCGATCGTAATCGACGTAGTGAAATTCGTTCCCAAAAAACGACCGAGTCCTTGCTGGCTCGAAAATGCATAATCCTTGAGCGTTTTCCCAGTGCTCGCATCCCAAGCATATGGACTAAAATTAGCACCTGAGACGAAATTAATCCAATCCGCAGGACTAATTCTGAGGTTTAATGCAATGTTTGATAATTGCATAGAATCCTTCATGAAATCGTAGTTTCCATTTATGGACAATTGATCGATCAAGCGAATCTTTCGAAATCCAGTGAGGGTATCGTTTTCCGACTTCACCTTTAATTCCATGGTATTATTTATCCCAAAATTCAACATGGCCGCTTTTTGATTATTTCCAACACTGTAAATGGAATTTTCAAAAGGAGAATATTTTACCGTGGCTTGATTCACTCCAACGTTCGCTTGCGTTAATTCATTTAACTGAGGGACATAACGGAATCCAACAGATGGCGTAATCAAATGACGCAATTTTGGTTTGTTCTTTCCAATAAATTGATAATAGGAATAAATGACGGTTGTCATATTCACACTTAGATTCACTTCGTGGGCTAATCCAAATTTTTGCAAGGTGTCATTTTGCGCTTTATTCGCAATTGGATCGTAAAATTTTTGGATCTGTTGGAAGTTGATTTTGTTTCCATAATTAATCGATGGATTAATCTTGATGGCATTTCCAAATAGTCCGCTTGTTGTTTGAATGGCCATCGATTGAGAAATACCATTCATGAATTGCTGTGAGATTCCTGAAAAATCGCCAACGGATAATAGTTGATCAGAAAAATTAGATCGATTCTGTCCTTCAAAATTATAGGTAATTCCAATGCGCTCAATTGTTTTTTTCCAATTCTTATCGCTTGTTTTAAAGGTGTTTTTGAAGGGAAAAACACGCGTTAGGTTGGCGTTCAAAACGGGACTCACAAGTGCAATGTTTTTCGCTATGGAATTTTGACGCATCGAAAGTTTCATTCCCATGTTAAAAGGTTTCCCGGGGAAAGCGCGATTAATATTGATGTCCGAATTAAATGAATTGGTGAAATATTCAGGGTTAATTGGGTCTAAGTTGTTTTTTGAATTGTTATCCGAAATGAAATTCACGTTCGATGAAAAACTCCAGTAGGGATTCGATTTAGGTGCTTTTCGGTGTGACCATTGAATGCTCAATTTATTGTTTTTATCCTTCGTTGGAAATCCCAAATTAAATTGTTGGAATCCTACGGAAATGCGACCTGAGAATCCATAACGTTTCGAGTAGTCTAAATCATTCCTTAATCCCCAAGAACCACGGCTATACAAATTTGCATAAACAGCTGTTTGCAATTGATCATTGATTGGAATGTAATAACCTAGGTTTTGGATCCCAAATCCATAATTCGATAAGGGAACAAACTCAGGAAAAAGAAGCCCATTCGTTTTTTGTTCTTTTGTTGGGATAAACGCAAAGGGTAAACCAAGTGGTGTTGGAATTCCATTCACCCATAAATTCATTGGTCCAGTTACAATGCGTTCATTTGGAACGATGACTCCTTTGCTCAATTGAAAATGGTAATGTGGCTCCTCCAAATCACAAGTGGTCAACCGTCCTTTAAGCAAATGAATTTCTTCGTTCGGTTGGCGCTTCGCCGTTTCCATATGGAAATAAAACTCATCTTGTTTGATGGCGAGTTCTTCTAAAAATCCTTTTTTGGTCTTTGTGTTGTATTTCAAGGTATAACAAGTAACGGATTCTCCACCGTCAGTGAACATCGGGAATTCTACTTTGTTGCTGTCCTTGTCATATCGATACTTTGCCCATATTTCATTTTCATTGAGGTCCAAAAGAATATATCCGGCCGTAATCAATAGTCCCTCCATTTCAACCTTGGCATTTCCATATAAATGAACTTGCTTCTTATCTACATCATTGAAAATACGTTCATCCGCTGAATATGTGATGATACTATTCAAACTTGAGTCATTGACAAACAAGGTATCCTGAGCTGTAACCACAGACAAATTGCACATTATTAACAATGTGACGAAGAAAAGTTGTTGTATCAATGTTCTTTTAGTCAAAGTTGGCTCTTAAATTTGTAGAATGCGCCTTAAACGTACAAAGCTACCAAAATTCAAGTTGTTTGTGAAGAACGAAATAAAACTCCATTTATTGAGCGGGATTCTCTTCTTGTTTGTTTCTCTTTTTTCTTATGGACAAAACGGAGGGAAACATGGGATAAAAACGGTGGTAATTGATGCCGGACATGGTGGAAAAGATCCAGGGTGCCACGGTTCTTTTGCACACGAAAAAATTGTTTGCTTGGAAATGGCCTTGAAATTAGGCGCAAAAATAAAAGCCAAGTATCCAGAGATAAATGTTGTTTACACGCGAACGACGGATGTTTTTGTCGAATTAATTGACCGAGCGAACATTGCCAATAAAGCAAATGCCGATTTATTTATTTGCATTCATGCCAATGCAGGAAGTAGCGCAGCATATGGCACCGAAACCTATGTTTTAGGTTTACACCGCACAGAAGCACAGCAACGCGTCATGGAACGAGAAAACTCGATTATTGCGCTAGAGGATGATAAAGGAGCAAAATACAAAGACTTTGATTTATCTCCAGATGCCATCATACAATTGCAATTACAGGGAGCCGTTTATTTAAATCACTCCATCGAATTCGCCGAATACTTGCAAAAAGAATTCAAACGCATTGGACGTTATGATCGCGGTGTGAAACAAGCTGGATTTTTAGTACTCTATAAAACAACCATGCCGAGTGTCCTGATTGAAACAGGATTTTTACCCAATCCAACGGAGGAAAAATTTATTGGTTCAGCTGACGGACAAGAAAAAATGTCCTCGGCGATGTTCAAAGCATTTGAAAACTACAAAAGTCAAATGGAAGGAAAGCCAATTGCCAACACTACCATTGAAACGGTAGAGAAAGTTCCCGAGCAAAAACCAAAAGAACAAATCAGTCAAGTAGCAGATTCATCCGGACTCGTATTCCGCGTTCAGATCGAAACATCGGATCGTAAAGTCGCATTGAATTCTGCACGTTTCAAAGGTCTAGAGGTCTATGAATATGAAGAAAATAACATCTTTAAATATTGCACCGGAACTTTCAAAAACGACTTAGCTGGAGCAAAAAACTACAAAAATGAACTCATTGAAAAAGGATTTAATCATGCTTTCGTGGCAGCCTTCCTCAATGGAGAGCGAATTAGTATCGAAAAAGCTATTAAATTAGCAGAAAAAAAGTAGTTTGAAGTTCACGAAAGAAATAAAAGCAGCCCTTATTGCCTTGGCCTCCATCGCTGTTCTTTATGCAGGAATTAATTTCCTGAAAGGGAATAGTTTTCTAGGCGGAGACACTGAATACACCTCCTATTTCCCTAATACTGGGTCAATTATGGTGTCTAGCAATGTCACGTTAAATGGTGTG
>JBEDJV010000165.1:3925-8997 GCA_041172545.1 Bacteroidota bacterium
GAATTAAATCAATCCCCAATGGTTCGATTGACAAAAAAGTCAAGATGACCTTTAACATCCAAGAAAAAGGTATTCGCCTGCCAAAAGGTTCATTTATTGAAATTGGCTCATTGGATTTTATAAATAAATGTTTAATCATTCACACACCTGAAGATATTTCTAAAGGATATTACAAAGCGAACAGTGTCATCCCTGGAAAAATTTCCATTGACATGGTTACTCAGGTAAAGGCATACGCTGATCCAATCTCGCAGCGGCTTCAAAAAATGATGGGTTCCATTGACCGAATGGTGATTTCTTTGTCGTCTTTTTGGGACACAACAGCAACATCCGAAATTGAAGGTAGTTTGAAAGAAGTGAAGATTACCATCAAACGATTAGGTCGTGTGGCAAACGAAATCGAAGGATTTGTTGCAGCGGAACGTGCGCAATTCACCAAAATCATGGCGAATGTCGAATCCATTACCATGAACATTCGTCGTAGCAACGATGAGTTGACGAAGATTATCGGAAATACACGCAAAATTACAGATGACTTTGTAAGTGCAGACTTTAAGTCCATTTTACTAGATGCGCAAACGACCGTTAAAAAGCTGAACCTTGTCCTAGAAGATGTCGAGAATGGACATGGGACATTGGGGAAACTTATCCACGACGAAAAACTTTACAACGAGTTAGTTGTTACCAATAATGACCTTCAAAACCTTGTGACAGATCTTCAAGCGAATCCAAACAGGTATATTCATTTCTCCGTTTTCGGAAGGAAATCAGAAGGACTAATTTTGAGTGAAAAAGAAGAAGTGAAATTCAAAAAATGGTTGGATACCATTCCAGATTAATTTAAGTGTTCATGGAGATCATATTATTTGCCATACTTTTTAGCGCAGGAGTTGGATTCTTTGCGTACAACGCGTGGAAAGTGCGCTACAACATCTTACTAGGACAAGACATTGATCGCTCTGACCGAAAGGGTGAGCGCCTTAAAACGATGATTTTAGTCGCTTTTGGCCAAAAAAAAATGTTCTCTCGTCCAATCCCTGCATTGCTTCACTTAGCGCTGTATGTTGCTTTTGTAATTACTCAAATTGAGTTAATTGAAATTGCTATTGATGGACTGAGTGGCAACCACCGTTTTTTCTATTTCAAATTGGGTGGTTTCTACACATTTATGATCAGTTTCATTGAAATTTTATCTGTACTTGCTTTTGTAGCAACCTTGGCATTCTTGGCACGACGCAACTTGCTGAAACTTCCACGGTTCACGATGAGAGAACTTGTTGGATGGCCTACAAAAGACGCAAACTTCATTTTGTTGATGGAAATTGTCCTTATTTGCTGTATTTTCAGCATGAATGGAGCAGATGAGGTTCTGTATAGTCGCGGAGGTTCACATGTTGAATTCGCTAAAGGGCATTTTGATTTTGCGATTTCCTCTTGTTTAGGTCCAATGCTCTTCGATAACTTTAGCATTGATTCCTTGCACATGATTGAGCGCATTGGATGGTGGGGTCACATTCTCATGGTTTTTGCTTTCTTGAACTACCTACCCTATTCGAAACATTTCCATATTTTATTGGCTTTCCCAAACACCTATTTTTCCAACTTAGAGAAAAAAGGAAAGTTCACGAACATGGAGTCTGTTACTAACGAAGTCAAGTTGATGTTGGATCCTAATGCGGACCCATATGCCGCTCCAGCGAATCCAGATGAAGCTCCGAAACGATTTGGAGCAAAGGATGTGACTGATTTGACATGGAAGAATTTATTGGATGCATATACCTGCACAGAATGTGGACGTTGTTCATCTTCTTGTCCGGCAAATGTGACCGGTAAACTTCTTTCTCCACGCAAAATCATGATGGACACACGTGACCGCTTAGTGGAGGTTGGTGAAAACTACCGTAAACATGGAAAAGGTTTCGACGATGGAAAAAGCCTTCTTGGAGATTACATTAAAGAGGAAGAACTTTGGGCATGTACAAGTTGTAACGCCTGCGTGGAAGAATGTCCAGTAAACATTGATCCATTGTCCATTATTGTTGATTTACGTCGCTATTTAGTGATGGAAGAATCGAAAGTCCCAAGTGAATTGACGGGAATGTTAACGAACATCGAAAACAACGGTGCTCCGTGGCAATTCGCTCAAACAGAACGTTTGAATTGGGCAAACGAAGATTAATTTCACTTTATTTTCGCAGAAAAAACTGATTATGAGAGTTCCTACAATGGCCGAGATGATGGCAAATGGCGAGACACCTGAAATTTTATTTTGGGTTGGATGTGCTGGAAGTTTTGACGACCGCGCAAAAAAAATCACCAAAGCAATTGTGAAAATATTAAATAAGTGTCAAGTGAACTTTGCCGTACTTGGAACAGAAGAAAGTTGTTCGGGTGATCCTGCAAAGCGCGCTGGGAATGAATTTACGTTTCAGATGCAAGCCATGATGAACATCGAGGTATTGAATGCCTATGAAGTAAAGAAAATCGTGACAGCCTGTCCACACTGTTTTAATACCTTAAAAAACGAATACCCTGAACTTGGAGGAAACTATGAAGTCATTCATCACACACAGTTGATCCAAGATTTGATCAATACCGGAAAACTCGCATTAGAAGGAGGAGAAACGTTCAAAGGGAAGAAAATCACTTTCCACGATCCTTGCTACTTGGGACGTGCGAATGATGTTTATGAAGCACCTCGTTCCTTGATCGAAAAATTGGATGCCGAATTAGTGGAAATGAAGCGTTGTAAGACCAAAGGACTCTGTTGTGGAGCTGGTGGAGCTCAAATGTTCAAAGAGGCAGAGAAAGGCAACAAAGAAATCAACGTAGAGCGCACGGAGGATGCATTAGAGACACAAGCGGAAATTATCGCTACGGGTTGTCCTTTTTGCAACACGATGATGACAGACGGCGTGAAAAACTTCGAAAAAGAAGGAGATATCAAAGTAATGGATGTAGCTGAACTCATTGCACATGCCGCAGACCTATAATCTTCCAGCGCACTTTCCCCAGGATGCCCGTTTATGGGTCTTTGTGGGAGATCGCCGCATGACTGAAACAGAAATCGCTTGGATGAATGAATCACTCAGTCTATTTGTTTCTTCGTGGCAAACTCACGGAAAATCATTAGATGCCGTTGGATTCGTTTTACATGACACGGCCATTGTCATTGTGGCAAACGAAAACGCTGTGAAAGCATCTGGATGTTCGATGGACAAAATCAATCACTTTGTCAAAGATGCCGGCGGACAATTGTCCATGGATTTTTTCAATCGTATGAATGTGCTGCGTCCAACCGAAACGGGCACCTATGCGCTATCTCGATTTGAATTAAATGCCTCTGATATGATTCATTCTGCGATGCAGGAATGGAGTGAGATGACGGAAAAACTTTAAGGCAAAAAAAAGAGGCCGAAGCCTCTTTGATTATTTTTCTTTTTTTACTTCCACTTTTATGGAGTAGCAGGAAACTATTCCTCCGGTTAAACCAGTAATAAGTACATCGCTAAATAATTTGTATTTAGTAACGACTTGACAATTTCCATTACTAGGAGTATTTACGTGGGTTCTTCCAACCGGAATCAATCCCCAAAACACCCAAAATTGTTTTCCCTTATCAAAGGTTACTTCTTTCCCTGGTGTTTCTAAGTAGGCACCAACAGGAGTTTTAGTCATCATACAAGAAGTAAGTGCAACTAAAACTACTGATCCTAAAAAAATCTTTTTCATATAATTGAATTCAAACGTTAAAATTTAAGAGCGTTTTTCTTGAATACGTTTGTATTATTTTTGACGAGAAATGGATGTGCCTGTCATTTTTCTCCAAGCATCCCTCACCCATTTCAACCACACAAAAAACAGAATTGGGGCAACAATTACCACCAATTTATTATAATTCCATGCGGTTTGAAAATCAAAGTGAATGGCGTGTTGAATGGCTCTTGTGATTCCACAGCCATAGCATTCTTTGTCAAACAATAGTACTGACAAACAGAGTGATTGTCCGTGATCAAAAAAAGAAGCGGGCAATAACCACAGCACAATTGGCATGACTATTAACCCGCTAAAAACAATGTATTTCAAGGATTAAGTATTTCTACCAACAATGATAAATGCATGGATGATTCCAGGGATCCCGCAAAGCAACGTCCACAATAAATTAATTAAAACCGTTGGTATATCCCAGTCAGTAACAATTCCAACCGCAATAAAAGGGAAGAAAAAACATAAAACATACAATAATCCAATTGGCACATCATCACTTTTCTTTGAAGATTTAACCGCTTTTCTAAGTGATTTCATTTCTTCTTTAGAAATTTGTTTCACTTCGTTGTTCTTTTGATTTGCCGAAATCGTTTGATTCGCCATACCTTTCACACTTACAACTTGAGGTGTAGTTGCAACGGAATTAGCTTGAATAGAAGCTTGATCATTCTGAGCAACAGTGATTATTTCTTGCGTAGGCAACTCATATACATCTGCTGTTTTACTAGTTTCCTTTGGAGACACCACAATTTTAGCAACAGTTTCTACTTCTTCTAGGGAAGTAATTTCTGTGTTTTTATCCTTTTTTGAATGACCATTCATGGCGTGCCACTGAACGTTAAAACCATTTCGGTACACTCTTTTTTCAACGGTACACGATGCGACCAAAAATAAGATGGAAGCAGTTACTAGTAAAATCTTTTTCATAAGTTATTGTTTTAAAGTTTACCTAAAGATAAACAATTTTTGTTTGTTGGAAATTAAATCTAATATGAACTCGTGGCTCCTCCAATTTGCTCAATTGGATGCCATGTTGTTTTGATTTCTTGAAAACTAGCAATGTAGTTGATTCCTTGAGCGGACTCTTGATACCAATCACTATCCATGACCAAAACTCTTTTAAGGTTATCAATTGATGAAAGCTGCGTGGATTTCACCATTTCAGCGGCTGCGTTCGAAAGGAAAATCGCATTGACATCCATGTGCTCAGCTAAAGTTGGAAGTAACTCTGTTGCAGATCCGGTCAAGATATTCACCACTCCCGCAGGCAAATCAGATGTTTCCAAAACTTCCGCGAAACTGAT
>JBEDJV010000166.1:0-3904 GCA_041172545.1 Bacteroidota bacterium
ATCCCACGATATCAGTGGTTTGGATAGGCTTGGATTGTATTTCCGGATAGTGAATCGTTAAACAATCATTTTGACTGGTAAAATGAATTCCCGGCATCGCATGGTAAGTGCTGTCTTCACCTATTTCACGAAGGGCAACATGTGAAATCGTTTCGGTCATCCCGTAACTTTGATAAGCTGTAATTTTATGAATCCGAAGTTGTGAAACCAATTCCGTTGGAATAACTGCGCCACCAATCAAGATGTGCTTGACTTTTTTCAATTTAGTAAGCGAAGTTGGATTGTTTAGGATATGAGCTAACTGTGCGGGAACTAAGGCCACAAAGTCGATTTGTTCCTCCACGTGTTCGAATGGATCTAAGCTTGGATTCGTTAATACGAGTGGATAATTCCCAACGAGTGCCCTCACCATCATCATTTTTCCGCCGATGGTATCAGGGGACAAGCAAAGCAGCGATTTACTGTCCTTTTGAAGCTTGAAAAATGCAATCGTTTTCAGCGCGGAAACGATGAATTGCGCTTTCGTAAAAGTAATTTCTTTCGGTTTTCCTGTCGATCCAGATGTGTGAATGCTGATGGAATCTCCGTTCTCCCATTGTTGGCAGAACCTTACGACTTTTGCATGTAGTTCTTCTCTGAGTTGAATCGGTTGAAAAAGCGGATGCATTGTTAATATTCTATGTCCAAGTTGAACAGGTTTTTCAAGGTATGTAGGTTCGGATTCTTGCGTGCAAGGGCAGAGAACTTATCCTTTCCTGTCAAAAATTTGGTTTCTTTCTCTGGTTCGTTACTCATTGAAAGTTGGATATCTACATGGTAATTTTGTAAATTTTTACGCATGAACTCGATGAAACTCATTAATTCAGCTTGAATGTAGTCCATTTGAACCTGATTGTCTACCACGATTCCTAAAACTTCTTCGCTTATTAATACAGGATCTCTTTTGATCAATGCATTGTAGAAGGTCTCTAGTCCATTTTCTTTCACTACATACGCGTACTGTTTCCAGAACATTTTGACGTGTTCAATGCTAAATCCTTCTCTTGGTAAATCCTCTAAATTCCCTTGTTGTTGAGATTCTTTGATCTTTTCAATGGACTCTTTAATGGAAATATGTTTTGTCGATACGTTTCCTTGTGGACTCGTTAGGATTTTATTTTCTACAACTTTTTCTGGTGGAAGACTAACGGCAGGAGCTGTTTTGTTTACCGGTGTAGAAGCGCTTGATTTTCGGAGTGTTTGTTTCGGAAAGGGTAGAATGTCAATTCTATCCGTCAGTCCTTTTTTTTTTCAGACTCTTGTTTCAATGAACAGAGTTGCATGAGCGCTACTTCAATCAACAAGCGTTGATTTTTGGATGATTTGTAGTCGACATCTGTTTTACTCAGAATACTAAGTGCTTTTATAATGCGGGTCGCTTCAATTTCTTTTGATTGTTCGACAAATCGTTGACGGACTGTCTCAGGAACTTCCAATAAATTCGAAGTTCGAACATCTTTACAAACCAATAAATTACGTAAATGCTCTGCTAAGCCAACAACGAAATGATGTCCATCAAATCCTTTTTCAAAAATGTCATTTAATATCAAAAGCGATGAAGAAATATCCTCTTTCTCTGCAGCATCCATTACCTTAAAGTAATATTCGTAATCGAGGATATTTAGGTTATCCAAGACATCTTTGTAGGTTAATGTCGTTCCAGCAAACGTAACGATTTGATCAAAAATCGATAAGGCATCTCGCAAGGCACCATCTGCTTTCATGGCAATTTGATGCAATGCTTCTGGATCAGCAGAAACACCTTCTTTCGTTGCGATTTGCGCCAAGTGATCAGCAATATCTTTTACACGGATACGACTGAAATCAAAGATCTGACAACGGGAAAGAATCGTCGGAATGATTTTATGTTTTTCCGTAGTAGCCAAAATGAAAATGGCGTGCTTTGGCGGTTCTTCAAGTGTTTTAAGAAAGGCATTGAAGGCATTTGTCGACAACATGTGAACCTCATCGATGATGTACACTTTGTGCGTGCCTAATTGCGGTGCAATGCGCACTTGGTCAATTAAATTACGAATGTCATCAACAGAGTTATTCGATGCCGCATCTAGTTCGTAGATGTTTAGTGAGTTTCCGGTGTGAAAGGATAAACAAGAGTCACATTGGTCACAGGCTTCGATTTGTTCTGTTGGGTTAAAACAATTGATTGTTTTGGCTAGAATTCGTGCAGTCGTTGTTTTTCCAACTCCTCTCGATCCACAGAATAAAAATGCTTGAGCTAAATGTCCACTTTTAATGGCATTCTTGAGCGTATTCGTAATCGAATGCTGTCCAACAACCGTATCAAAGGTTTGTGGACGATATTTGCGGGCGGAAACGACAAAGTCACTCATGGAACAAATATACCGTTTAAATTCTAATTGTCAATGCTTGATGAGGTGATATTGATACCGTTTTTGTGGCGAAATGATGAGTAACTGATAACTTCCCGTTGGGATTTCATCGAATTGGAGCAAGGACCTTTCAATTTTGCCATTTTGAATGGATTTTCCATCTGAACTAATCAAATAATAATCGGCTCCGATAAATTCATTTGGAATCGTAAGATCAGTATAAATTGGGTTTGGAAAAACGACCTGTTTTGGTTCCGGTAGATGTAGGATGTGATTTGTTGTGTCATAAATTCCCCTTTTGCAAAAATAGATTTTCAAACTTCCTGAGCGAACATCACCCCAAATTACATTCAAGGTATCGTTCTCGAGGATGACGTTCATGAAATCGTTGCCGGAATCTTCCAAAACGGGAAGGTGGTCCACTGCTTGATCACTCACCGAGAAATCGCTCATCCAAATGGAGGTAGTAGCGTTGCGAACCGTACAGAAGATTTCACTTGAAACAGCGTATCCGGTTCCAATCGCATTTCTTCGGTCTCTCCAACAAACGGCTAAATCCCCATTTGCTGCATAATCTGCCCAGATTAAATCTTGAATATTTCCGTTTCCAATGGGATCTTGATTGACGCGTGCTGGTGCACTCCATGAAAGGCCATTATTCGTTGTTTCAATGAAGACCACATCGGTTTCGCCAAAGTCATCACTTAGGAAAAAATAACTCAGTTGATTCGGATTGTTGGGATGTGCTTTCAACAAAGGTCCGGCTTTCACCAAGGTGTTACTGGTTCCAAATCCTTGTCCTTGATAGGCAACATCGTACGTGTACGTTTGTCCTTGGTTGTTTGACTGAGCTCTAATCAAACGGGGTAGTAAACTTTGACTTGCAACATAACTTGGATAAAGTGCCGTGAAGCGTCCATCGGCCGTCACAACTGGCGATGGCATCGGTTGGGGAATGATCGATCCAGAGAAAAATCCAGTTGCGTCTAATTGTTCGGATTGAAAGGATTGTCCACCATCTGTACTAATGGAAATATAAGGATGGTAGGGCGGAGTGATCAGCGTTGGCTGGTCTGCGTTCATGTTCGTGACGTAAATCGTTCCTGCGTTTGGACCTGTTCCTTGATCAATGACCATCCACGGACGATCGATGCACAATTGATTCGGACACGAACTGATGTCTAAAACAATACTCGGGTTTCCCCAGCTTAGTCCTCCGTCGCTAGACTTCCGTACGACTACTTTTCCCGCACTAAAGTTGACGTTGTCGTAATCGATGTAACACATGAAAACGTTGCCTAGGGGATCATATGCCAATGAAACATCCGCACTGGAGAAGTTGGGAGCGAGGTGCGTTTGCCAAATGGGTGTCGACCACGAATTCCCACCGTTATTCGATACGGAAGTTTTAATGACCACTTTGTTATTGAACTGAAATCCCATCCAGGCGGCAAGCAACTGTTGCGAATTTGTTGGATTCATTACGAGGTATGGTTCACCTTCAAAGTAGTTCC
>JBEDJV010000167.1:0-3885 GCA_041172545.1 Bacteroidota bacterium
GTATCAACGCCGCAAGCTTTTGCGCGATGCGCGATCGCATGAATTGTCCGTGTATGGAAAAACCGTGCACGTCTTGCGCGAAGGTGGTCATGACAACTGGACGTAATCGCGCCAAAGGAACATTGAAATTAACTATAACAAAAGCAGATGGAACAACATTTACATTGCCAAAATCTCAGAGTTATTTTATTGTGGATGAGGCTACTGCAGCAAGTGCTTTATTAAATCTTCCAAATATTCCTGCAGCAAATTATACTAAAGTAAGTTTTGGAATTGGAGTGGATCAAGCCCAATTTAATCTAGGAGCCACGGGTCAAGGTGATTTTTTAGCATTAGCACAAACTGCTGGTATGATGTGGTCATGGTCGGCAGGATATAAGTTTTTAGCTTTCGAAGGAACTTTTACTTCGTCAACAGTAACTACGGCGACTAGTTTTATGGTACATACAGGACAAACAGGAACAGATTACAACTACACCACTGTTACATTGAATTTGCCAACAAATGCATTGGTAAGAACTACTATTACTCCACAAGTCCATATTATGGCTGATATTTCAAAAGTGCTAAATGGAACTAATAAAATTAGTTTAACAGCAAGTAATGGAATGGGAATGGGAGCAATGATTATGAGTGGTGATAAATTACCTTTAATTACTTCAAATCTTCCTACTATGTTTAGTGTAGAACACGTACATAACGACTAAATTTAATCTCAAAGCGGTTGGTGTCTAGCTGACCGCTTTAAAAATCTTAGAAAATGAAAACAAATTTTTTATTGTTACTCATTTTACCATTGTTGTGGAGTTGTTCCAATGATCAAGATGATGTGTACCAAAACATTCCATTGGAATTCAAGTTACCTTCTAATTTTCCTCCATTAGCGTATGATTTAGCAAATAATCCTCCTACGCAAAAAGGATTTGAACTAGGCAAAAAACTATTTTATGAAGGACGTTTGGCATCTGATGGAATAGTTTCGTGTGGGTTTTGTCACATACAAGAGGATGCTTTTACACATCACGGACATTCACTTAGTCATGGGGTAAATGATGCTATTGGAACCAGAAATACACCTTCGATCCAGAACTTAGGCTATCAAACGAGTTTTATGTATGACGGAGCAACGACACATTTGGATTTACAACCGATTATTCCGTTTACAAGCCCAATAGAAATGAACGGTGATTTTAGCAAAGCAATTGCTATGATGAAAGGAGATGCCGAATATCAAAAAATGTTTCAATTGGCGTTTACAGATGGTCAAATCAATTCGGAAAATATGCTGAAAGCCCTAGGTCAATTCATGTTGATGGTGACTTCGTCCAATTCTCGTTTTGATAAATACCGACGCAATGAAGCAGGTGGAACTTTATCTCAACAAGAATTAGATGGATATACTGTTTTTAATCAAAAATGTGCCAGCTGTCACGCAACCGATTTATTTACCGACAATTCGTTTCGAAATAATGGGTTACCTGTTAATCCTTTAATTAATGATGTCGGACGTTTTCGTGTTAGTCAATTAGCTCAGGACTTGCATAAATTTAAAGTGCCAAGTTTGCGTAATGTGGAAAAAACTGCTCCGTACATGCATGATGGTCGTTTGTATACTTTAGAAGCAGTTTTAGATCATTACAGTTCAGGGGTCGAAAATTCTGCGACATTGGATCCTATTTTAAAAAGAAATGGAATGTTAGGAATTGCATTAACTGCATCAGAGAAATCACAATTAATAGCTTTTTTGAAAACCCTAACGGATACGCAGTATTTAACCGATAAACGTTTTTCTGAATATTAAATTATTGTAAAATGAAGAAAATAACATTAGTACTAGTATTAGTTTTTCAATTAGCTAATGCCACCGAAAAAGACAGTTTACAATTCAAAAATCCGTTTACTCAATTTCATCATTTTTTGGAAGATGATTGTGATGCTTGCGGTTGCTCGGCTAGTGGTGGAAGTATGGGATTTGCATCGATGTTGAATTCTAACTTCGTCGGCATTCGCTATTTTAATCAGCAATACCAATCGACAGATGGCTTGTATAGTAATTCACTTTGGTACAAAGAAAATTTCAATACTACTCAAGTTTGGGCTCGAATTCCCGTAAAGGAAAATGTGCAGCTTTCGGTTTTACTTCCCTATCATTCGCACAACAGAGCTACAGCTACAGGAGACCAAGCGATTAATGGTGTTGGAGATATTACACTTTTAGCGATGTATCGATTGTATCAAACACATAAAGACAGTACTTTTTTGGTACATACCTTACAAATGGGCGGTGGTGTAAAAATGCCATCAGGCAAATTCAACCAAGCTAATTCTGGGAATGTCAATCCGAGTTTTCAAGTAGGAACGGGGAGTTGGGATTATCTTTTGGCAACCGAATATATAATTAGAAGAAAACAATTCGGACTCAACACGCTATTGAATTACGTGATTAAAACCGAAAATCAGAAAAATTACCGTTTTGGAAATCAATTGAATTATGCTGCTACTTTCTTCTATTTGAATGAAAAGGATGCGTACTCCTTTGCTCCTCAAATTGGAATTGCAGGAGAAAATTACGAAAGCAATTACCAATACGGAATCCAATTGAATAAAACGTCAGGCAATGCATTATTTGGTAAAGTAGGTTTTGAAGTGGGGCGTAATGCTTTTTCTTTTGGAGCCAATGTCATGTTGCCTATTAAGCAAAATTTAACTGGAGGTAATGTAGAAGCCAATTGTCGTTGGAGCTTTAATCTGAATTATTCGTTGTAAAACCAAAAAAGGAGCCTCAATTGAAGCTCCTTTTTTTATCATTTCGAAATTAATTTATCCAATCAATTCCATTATTTTACTCTCGCCAGCCACACTTACTTTGATAAGTTTGTTTTGAGACAAGCCTTTGGTGGCAGCATCCCATTTTTTACCGCTCAATTCCGATTTGGCTTTCAATGCAGCCAAATCCATTTGGTTGTTGTTTGCTTTCAATAAATCAACGATTAATTTTTCTTCTTCTGTCAATTCAATTTGAACTTGTTTTTTCTCCGGACGCATTTGCGGGAAGAACAACACTTCTTGAATAGAGGCATTATTTGTCAAGAACATCATCAATCGGTCCATTCCAATTCCCAATCCAGAAGTGGGTGGCATTCCGTATTCCAAAGCTCGTAAAAAATCCTCATCGATCACCCCATTGGCTTCATCATCACCTTTTTCGGCCAAACGCATTTGGTCTTCAAAACGCTCTCTTTGATCTATTGGGTCATTCAATTCCGAGTAGGCATTGGCCACCTCTTTTCCGCACACCATCAATTCAAAACGTTCTGTCAGTTCTGGATTGTCACGGTGTTGTTTACAAAGTGGACTCATTTCTTTTGGATAATCGGTGATAAAAGTTGGCTGAATGTAATTTCCTTCGCATTTAGCGCCAAAAATTTCGTCAATCAATTTTCCTTTCCCCATGGTTTCGTCTACGTCAATTCCCATGCCTTTAGCAGCAGCAAACAATTCCGATTCTGATTTTCCCGAAATATCAAAACCTGTAAACTGTTTGATCGCATCGGTCATGGTGACTCTGGCATAGGGCGCTTTGAAATTGATTTTATGTTCGCCAAAAGTCACTTCACTAGTACCGTTCACTCCAATAGCGCAATGCTCTAACAAGTTTTCGGTAAAGTTCATCATCCAGTTGTAGTCTTTGTAGGCTACATATATTTCCATAGCGGTAAATTCTGGGTTGTGGGTTCTGTCCATTCCTTCGTTACGGAAGTTTTTAGAGAACTCATACACTCCTTCAAATCCACCTACAATCAATCTTTTTAAGTACAACTCATTGGCAATACGCATGTATAGCGGAATGTCAAGCGAGTTGTGGTGCGTGATAAATGGTCGCGC
>JBEDJV010000168.1:0-3860 GCA_041172545.1 Bacteroidota bacterium
CTTCAAGGCAATTTCATGTGCGTTTTTCGACTGCGAAGCAATCAAATCAGCTACCGCTTCTGCTTGAGAAAGGTCCATGCGTCCGTTCAAAAAGGCACGCTGCGTGAATTCTCCTGGTTCTGCCATGCGGAATCCAACACTGCTTAAAGCCTGTAAAATTTGCTGCTGAATGTAAATGGAACCGTGACACGCAATTTCGACACTTTCTTCGCCTGTGAAACTTTTGCCGTCATCAAACAAGGTCAACAATACTTCATCGATGCGCTCACCTGCCAAGTTTGAAATCCATCCCAAATGAACGGTGTGCGATTTTTGGGAGGAAAGGTCTTTAGAGCACAACTTGGACACTAAGGATTTCGCTTGTGGACCTGAAGTACGTATCAATGCAATCGCTCCAATGCCGTTCGCCGTGGCTAAGGCGCAAATGGGATCCGAAGTGGAAGTTTTCATGCCACAAAAATAAGGAGGATTCTTGACTTATTGGTTTAAATAACCGGTGTCGATTAAGCTATTGAAAAAGGCTTTCAATTGTTTGCGTTCTTGTGCTGTCAATTGGAATGGAACAATCGCTTTGTTTTGCAGTGGATGTCCGTTTCCGCCTTTCACGTAATGATCCAATACCTCATCGATTGTTTCTAGGCTTCCGTCGTGCATATACGGATACGTCAACGGTAAATTGCGCAAGGAAGGAACTTTGAATTTTCCGATGTCGAGTGAATCATGGTGAATGCGAAAACGTCCTTGGTCACTTTTTCCTTCATACGAAGCATACAAACCATTGTTCTCCGCAACATACGTCGTGAAATTTGGTGCAGGATGGCATTTCGTGCAATACAAGGTCTCCGAGAACAACTTCCATCCGGCTTTCTCCGTTGCGTTTATGGCGTGCGTATTTCCTTTTTGATATTGGTCGAAACGCGAATTCATGGAAACCAAACTGCGTTCATACGCCGAGATGCTTCGAGTTAAGACCCAGGCATCAAAATCACGGTGGAAAATTTCCTGTGCGGCTTTTTGGTATTCGGGATCCGCTCTAAGTACTTTCATCAAGTCCTTCATATTGTGACCCATTTCTGTTTTCTCCTGAATGGGAACGATGACTTGCAACTCCAAGGTTTCGAGGTGTGCATCGAACATTGCTGTTTTCAAAAAAGCGGAGTTTAGAATGCTTGGAGAATTTCGTTCCGTATGTTGTCCGCGGATACCTTCACTTACGTTTAAGTTGTCTGTAAATGCTCTTCCCGGCTTGTGACAGGTCGCACAAGAAACGGTTCCGTCGATGGAAAGACGCGTGTCGAAAAACAATTTGCGTCCCAATTCAATTTTCGCCTCCGACTGTGGATTATCATTGGGAGTTGGAACAACAATTCCCGCATTTAAATCCAAGGGAATCCTACACTTCAGGAGGGAAAGTCCTAAAAGAAGTAACAGTAGAATTGGTCCTGAAAAACGAATGATTTTCATCAGAATACCGATACTTGTCGACTTTGTGCTTGTCCGTTTTTACCTGAATATTGCACGAAGTACATTCCTGGTGTTAAACCAATCCAAGTAAATTGCCCTAGTGTATTTCCTAAACCTTGCTTGCGTATTTCACGTCCAAAGGAATCAAAAAGCTTGATTTCCGTTTCGGAAAGTTGACCGATCCATGTACATTGTATCGCTCCTTGTTGTGAAGAGAACTGAATAGCAGATGGACTAACACTTGAAATTTCAGCATTGGCAGGTTGATCAAAAACAACTTGCGTATTCACGTTTTGCATGGCGGTGATGTTCAATCCTGTTTCATCGTGCAAAACACCAAGCGTAGCGAGATTTATTCCATTCAACCAACGATCGATGTGACAGTCAAAATTTAAATCCACTTGATTCACATTTGGATTGGCTTGAATCACATTGTTTTGCATCACCATTTGCTGGTTATTGTTTCCAAGGTTATGCAATTCAAAATAGGATTCCGGAACATTGTCATTGTTTCCATCTGCTTTTCCTCCTGCAATCATGTGCATGTATCCCGAAGACCAACCCCAATACATCGAAGGAGATTGAAAACTCAATGCGTTCGAAGCGTCGTAACTAGAAATGTCCTGTGCCAATGCTCCTGTTTGTGTATTGAATCGTTTCGGTACACCAATTAAGAAATTCACCTGTTCAACAGTTGACACCGGATGTGCGCCTAAATAGATTGTATAATTTGCGTCATCAATCAAATAAACGGTTTCTCCCAAGGTTAATACTTGTCCTCCATCGTGAATAATCGTTATGTCAGCCAAGTAATATTTGAAATAATCTAGCGTGACTTCTTGTCCATTGTTGCCTGTGTAAACCGTTTGTGTCTGAAACGACTGCGTATCAAAAACCGGCTTCAATTTCAAGAAAATATTTTTTTGTGAAAGTCCCAAAAAGGGCAAAAACAGCAGAAAAACTAGCTTTCTCATGACTTATGATTTATGGAAGATGTACAATACTTCGTTTTTCATCAAACGGAAACGCTCAATTTGTTCCGAAGAAAAATGCTTATTCAAATCAAATTCTGTCACAGTGAATCCAGCTTTTTCCAACCATTGCGGATAGTCTTTACCGAACAAACGCACGTGGTCTTTTTGCCAGAAATGTTTTTCACGTTCCGCCGGACTCGTGATGCTTGGGTCTTCGTAGGTCGTATCACGGGTAAAATCTTGTGGTACTTGCATAATCGCCCATCCACCAGGTTTCATCACACGAAAAAGTTCACGCATGCATTGCAATGGATCATCGACATGCTCCATCACATGGTTACAAAAAACAACGTCAAAACGATTGTCTTCTAGAGGAATTTGATGCAAGTCAAAATGAATATCTGCCAAAGGAGAAACCAAGTCCCCTGTTAAGTAGTTCAAGTTCGATTGGGCGCGAAAACGGTCGATGAAACACTGCTCTGGAGCAATGTGTAACACCGCCAAATTTTCTGCTGTAAAGAAATTACTTTCGCGTTGCAAATACAACCACATCAAACGATGGCGTTCAAGGGTTAAGTCATATGGACACAAAACATTATCGCGGTGTGCGACATCTGATCCATAGGATAAAAACTTCGAAAAGGAACGTTCGCAAACCGGACATTCGACCTTGTTTCCACGGTACAATGTTGGTGCAAAAAGACGAAAAACATAACTCAAACGGATGAGCAATGGACGCGGCAAACGGTTCAATAATAATTTATACAACTTCTTCACTATTCAAAGGTAAAATATAAAAGGCAGATATTGACTAAATTTGTACAAACTCATCCACAGAATGACGCGTTTTACGTTATTCGAATGCACTTTTTATGTCCAAAAGACCCCCACTTATTGAACCCATTGCTCCGACCGAAATACATGTGTTAAGCGAACACGGACACACACGTATCGATCCATACTTTTGGATGAATCAACGTGATTCTCCCGAAGTATTAAAGAACTTGGACGCAGAAAACAACTACTGTTCTCAGTATTTTGAACCCTTACATGGATTGGTCGATGGACTCGTGAAAGAATTCGACGAACGCATTAATCCAAACGATGTGAGTGCGCCATTTATCGTGCAGGGAATCACCTATCAAGTACGTCAAATCGAAGGAAAAGATTACCAACAAATTGTTCGAATCATCGGTGAAACGGAACATGTTTTTTTGGATGAAAATGAACGAGCGGATGGACACTCTTTTTACGAACTTGCCGATTGGAGTCCTTCCATGGATGATCAGTTTCTAGCGATTAGCGAGGATTTCATTGGTCGACGTAAATATCAAATTCATTTTCGAAACAATCAAACAGGTGAATTCTTAACTGATTTAATCGAAGATACCGATGGTAGTATTGTTTGGGCAAATGACCATC
>JBEDJV010000169.1:0-3856 GCA_041172545.1 Bacteroidota bacterium
GGAAGGGTAGAAAGTTGATCAACGGCTTTTTCGAAATGTTTGGACGGGATATTCATTGGTCAAATTGAATTTCAAAAGTACTTATTCTTTTCAAAACAGCATGGATTCTTTGCAAATACACTACCAGAGTAATAAGCCCTCGTAACATTTGATTAACTTTGTGGTATCATGGCAGTGAAAGAATTAAACATACGGAATAAAAGAGCTCGTTTCGAGTATCACCTAGAGGAGGAATTCACTGCGGGAATGGTACTTTCTGGAACAGAAATTAAAAGCATAAGAAACGGAAAGGCAAGTATACTAGAGGCTTACGGAATCTTTTACAACAACGAAGTTTGGATCCGAAATATGCACGTCACGGAGTATGAAAATGGTTCGTTTTACAACCATAAACCGAGAGCAGACCGGAAAATTCTTTTGAATAGAAAAGAAATCGTTCGCATCGAGAAATTCCTGAAAATCAAAGGGAATACATTGATTCCAACGAAATTATTTCTTTCTGAAAAAGGTTGGGTGAAAATTCACATCGCTTGCGCAACAGGTAAAAAATTACACGATAAGCGTAACGATTTAAAAGAGAAGGATGATCGTAGAGAAATGGATCGTGCCTTAAAACGATAGTTACCCCTTCGTTTTCATTAGTCTCTAATTACTGGGTAGCCAGGGAATTTTGTTTTGTCAAAAACGAACTTTTTATCATCGATTTCTGGATTCGACGTAAACTTTGTCATCGAATAGGTCATTACGGTTCCGTCCTTTGCCTTTAAAATGGCCTTTTTCAATTCATTATCCGTTTTTGAAATGTACAACACGATTGTGTGATACTCTGCTTTCGCTGGAACTTTAGGGAAAAGGTCAATCACGTAAACTGCTTCACCGTTCAATTTGTCTTCGCGATCGAATTTGTTTTTAAATCCTGTTTCCCAAATCGTCATTAATTTCTTTGGATTAATTCCATCTTCGTCATCAGTCGCATCTGATTCATACACAGAACGCTCTTCTTTGATAACGGTCCACGTTTTTACACCATTTGAAATAATGGTGTTGTCTCCGTAGGAAGCATAAAATTTATTTCCTTTTACCCAACCTTTTCCAGTTTCGTTCTCGTTTGTTCCACTGGAAGCATTTTTTACGGTAGCGTTGAATTCGATGTAGAAAGACTTCATCGTTTTCATTTTGGTCGACAATTTGTCAAGAATTCCTTGCGCTTTCGCGTCTTGAGAAAATGCAGTTCCTGAGTAAAGGAAAAGTACGGTAAAAAGGAGGTAAGTTAATTTCATGTCTTAAATTTCAGTGCAAATATCAGAAATTATGCCAAGAACTAAAAATATTGTTAGCGAATGATGATTAATGGTCGGTTCAACAATTGATTTTCCGTTTCAACTTGCAAAATATAGGTTCCACTTGTGACGTTTTCAGGGATTTCGAATTGGCTTCCTTGGAACTTTTTCTCTGTCTTTATGGATTTTCCATCCGGGGAAATGAGGTTCACACGTTTAATTCCTTCTCCGTGAATGTTTAAGCATGTTCCGCTTTGAATTGGATTAGGGTACATCGAAATGAAATTTTCTACGGATTCGTGGACGTTCGCCATCGATCCTAAATTGATGTTGTCCAAATAAACGTTGTTTCCCCATCCACCTTTATTTCTGAAGGCTACTTGAAGGTTTGCTTGTCCAAGGTAGGCACTTAAGTCAACGGAATCTGTTCGCCATTGAGTTGATGTTGGAATAAATGAACTTTGATTATCAGGTGAAGTAGATAATTCCGTTCCACCTTTTAAATATACTTGTTGGAAAGTCAAACCACAATCTGTTGATACCATCACAGCTAGCGTATCTGAGTAACCCGCTCCCCAACGTGCGTAAGCGACATCAAAATATAAGTTCGGTTGAATATTCAAAACACTTGCATCCAATGGCATCACTAAATCATCGAAAGATTGTTGTGAGTCAATGTCGTAATTATTAAAAATAGCCGATTTAGTTGAATTCCCGAATCCACCAGCACTTGTAGATAAACTCCATGTTCCACCGCCATCTTGGTTGTTGATGCTCCATCCATTTGGCAAGAAAGTGGATTGGAAATCTTCGTTGATTCCCGTTTGCAATTGAAAGAAAGAAACATTTACCGTTACACTATCTGTGTCCGTATGTCCTGCCGCATCAGTGATTTGAAGCACCGCCAAATGATCACCAGCGGTTGAGAATAGTACAGATGGATTTCGTTGTGTCGAACTGGAAGGTGTTCCAGTGGGGAAGGTCCAGTTCCACGTCGCATTAGTGTGATTTAAAAAGGAATGGTCTTCAAAGTAAAACGAATCCACAGCACAAACAGCAATTTGACTGAGTTTATCCACGGTAATTCGACAAATAGGCAACGTTGGACTTTCCGTTAATCCGCTTTCGAAAATTCCCTTTCCGTAAGATGCCATGCGAATCTTCGCATCACGATAAAACGGTTTTAGAATATTTCCGCTGATAAAGGTTGGAAGTCCAGCATTATCTAGCGTAAAAGCACTGGAATTATTGCGGTAATACACTGCTTTATTCGTCGCAACATAGAGTCCGCCATCTGTTCCCGCAATGTGCGCGATGGACTGTATACTTTCGTTATTGAGAATGGAATTGGTCCAATTGTCCCACGTTTGACCTCCATTACTCGTTTTAAAGACTTTATTGCCATTCGCTCCGCTTGGATACGCAATCCACAATTCATTTTCATTGAGTGGACTAATCGAAAGGAGCATGCGACGGCTATTTCCACTTGGTATATTCACCAAGGACCAGTTTTGTCCACCGTCGGTGGTTTTCCATAGTTTTCCGGTGTTACCCGATGCCGGTTGCTGGTTCAAGTAAATGACATTTGGATTCGAGGAAGAAACCTCGATGTATTTTACTTGGTCATTCACCGTGTTGCCAAAAGAAAATAGGACATTAAAAGAAGCTCCCGCGTCCGTTGTTTTATACAGCTTATTGTCCTTTCCGATGTAAGCAATGCTGTAGCAATTTGGATGAAATTCCATTTCACTGGATTCTGCGGCGTAATAACTTTCATTTGGGGCATTTCCGAATGGAGCTCCAGCAATGGGGTCGCTTAAATTGTATGGAATTCTTCTTCCCCCGATATCGGAGAAATACGTCAGTCGATTTCTTCCTGGATTCACGTATCCTGTTGCTGCTTCGCCACCACCGAGTTCAAGAAAGTTCCCTGAGCCATAATTCTCGTGGTAAGCTAAATTTCCGTTATGGTACAATCCACCTACAAGGACATCTTCGTTCCATCCGGAACCGAAGCCCCAGTAATCTGAACCATGAACTCCGGACATGCGAAATTCAGGTTCTGTGGTGAAAAAGTCGTTAGAATGATAGATGCCACCATCGGTTGTAATCCAGGTTTCGTTTCCAATGACACGGAAATCTTGATTGTCAACGTGCATGGACAAGGGTCCGCCAACATAACCTGAAACTGACGTAAAAGTCGCTCCGCCATCTGTTGATTTATAAACGTTTAATCCACCAACAAAAATGAGGTTGGGATCAAGCGGTGATGCCATCAACGCACAATTGTAGAATCCTTGATGGTATAGCCACGTACTTGTTCCAATGGCTAAGTTTACGTGTGTGGTTGTGTATGGACCACCAACTGGTGTATTTGGAAGCGTCCAGGAAGAACCACCGTCATCACTGCGGTAAACACCAATGTATCCAAGGTCATCGGGTTTGGATTCGCCAATTAAGTAGGCGTAAACACGATTTGGATCTGCAGGTGTTACAGCGATGCGTGCACCGCCATCGTTTCGCGCTGGATCCGTTGAGGTGTACCAACCATTGGATTGAACGACCCAAGTCTGTCC
>JBEDJV010000170.1:0-3853 GCA_041172545.1 Bacteroidota bacterium
CTCACGTAAGTGAAAGAAATTGGTTTGGTAGTTCAGTTGGTTAGAATACCTGCCTGTCACGCAGGGGGTCGCGGGTTCGAGTCCCGTCCAGACCGCAAACGCTTCGTTAAAGATAAGTCCTATATGGCTGTAGGAAATAGAGACCCTCGAGATGTATCAACTATCTTGAGGGTTTTGTTTTTTATGGGGGTTTGAATCTATTTAAAATTGGGGATGGTTTTTCAATATTGCCCCATTAAATCATCACTTCTCAACCACAAAAAACTAGTTCACCTCGAAATGTATGCCTATCTTCGCGCCTTGAAAACAAAAACACTGGACCGTTCAACGTTTCAGTTCGACACTTTTGACCTATGAAACGCATCAACGAATACAAGAAATTATTTCAGATTGAAAACCAAATCGATTTGGCGGAACTAAAGCAAACGTACCGCAAGTTGGTGAAACAATGGCATCCAGATAAGTTTCAAGATGGAGATCCATTAAAGGAAGAAGCTGCGATTATGGGTCGACAAGTTACCGATGGTTATCATTTCTTGGTGAGCATCGCTCCGGAAACGAAAGAGGCAAATCTAGCGGAATATACGGCAACTATTAATGAATGTATGATTGCGGATTACAAACACAAAGGACTTTTATTGGAAATCACCTTCACGGATGGATCCACTTACGAGTATTTCGGTGTCAACGCAAACGTTTACAAAAAACTGATTAATTCGGATAAACAAGTGCGCTTTGCTAAACGCTTTATCTACGAAAGTTACTTATACCGTAAATCGAAAAAGGCTACGGAGGAATAGTGATTAGTGCAGAGTGCAGATTGCTCAGTGCTCAGTGCTCAGTGCCGAGTATAGTTAAGATTTCACTCTTTGCTCTCATTCTCTCCGCCGCGGCGGACCCCCTACTCTTCTCCTTGATAATAATTAGCACGAATCAACTCAACCTGTTGATAAACATATCCTGATGGAGCCTCCGTTTGGATTTTAAAAGCACATTTGCTGTTTGGCGCACAATATTCGTAAACCGTAAAGGTTTTCGTATCGATAGCCGTTCTAGTTTTGGATAAAAAGGTTACCCTCACCACAAAATTCATAAATGTTGCCATGGACGCATTATTATAAATGTATCCACTGTATTCCTCTTTGCCTGCCAACCAGCGATAGGTGTGGTTGTAATCAATGCTTAAGTATTCTAGTGGATGTTCCATCTCCATTTTCAAAAGTTCTCTTTGTAATTGCTCCTTGCGCTCTTCTTCCGACATAGGTGGAGTCACATTTGTTTGACGTGTTTTCGCTTCCGCTTCCTGCGCCGCCAATTTCGCTTTTACCAATTCCATACGCAAGGAATCACTCAGCTCGTTTGGATTTTCAACAACTTGATTTCTCTTCCCAGAAAACATGTAGACAATGGAAACAATTCCAATAATGATCGCTACTGCTATTAAAATGCGTTCTAAACTTATTTTTTTATTCATTGCGTAAAAATTGAATCGAAATTATAAAAGTTCTACTTGAGTACAAAGAATCGTGCCAGATTCGATACATTCCAACGAAATAGACGTCCATTCACATGCTTCAATATCCAATACAGAACCTGCTTCGAGCAACTGCTCTCCAAAGCTATGTTGACCCGTATGGACAAATAAAATGATTCGTTTTTGAGAGATGGATATCGTTTCTCTTTGTGTGGATTGAAGTTGAAAAGCACGCAATTCTCCCTTTGCCTGCTCGTTGAACATCACATTGAAATCACGCACCTTTCCAATGCTACGGGTGGACCAAGATCCATCGAAGGTGTCTTGATCGTAAGATTTCAATTGTTTTTGGTATCGTCCTTCGTGGATGAGCGTTATAGATCCTTCCAACACCATGAGAATGCGCGTCAAACCAGAAAAATCCGAAAAACTACTTTCCTCCGCTTCGACTGTCGCCGTACTGATTCGAAAAATAAAATCGCGTTTTAGGAAATCACTTTCTATCGGATATTTTACTAGCTCGGTAGTGGTTCCTTTTGCCCAATTAGCAGATTTAAACGATGTGGGTGGTAAATAAGTCCATTTCATACAAGAGAATTGTCCTCAAATGTACACAATTATGTTTCTCTTGATCAGATCGGCTTATGGCTAAATGTCCTTTTCAATTCCAAATGGATGTTCGCATCAAATAGATTTTCACCTCCCGAAAAATCAACTGAATCGAAGCCCCTTGGATTCCAGGATCATGCGCGTCCGAAGCTTTTTTAACACCATGGAGCGAATCAACAATGCGGCAGGAACGATGAACGTTAATCCTGTAATTAAATAAGTTCCGTAATAGGTCTGAACTCCTGGGTTTTTCAAGAAATAGATAAGCTCTTCAATCCCCATCACCGAGAAAACCGAACCAGTAATCACCATACAACTTGAAAGATATGCGTTTGTATTGATGGAATTTGATAGACGATTTTGTTGGCCTTCACTTAAGCGATGATAAAAACACCTTTTACTAATGTAATTGATGTCCTTGGTGGGAAAGGTCAAGACTTGATTGCTATCTTTCGTTCTTACATATAAGGTAGAATCCATGATAAATACCGGATGTTTTACCTCAATGTATAAGGAGTCATTGACAATCACATAGGGCTTCAGGGCCCAATCACTTTGGGAAAATACCCATCCATTATTTGAAAGGAAGACGATAAAAAAAAGCAGTTTCAACTGTTGCATGGTTTTCTAGATTAGTGGTTGACGTTTCTTGATTTATTGTATATTTTTTTTATGTGCTGTCGCTTGGTAATGTCGGACATGATAAAAACACCGAATCCAGTCGGGTAGAACGTCATTATCGCCCAAAAATACCCCAAAACGGGAGTGGTTCCAATCTTTTTAAATTTTTCATATGTCATCCAACGCACATCATTTTTTTTGCTAAATCCTTCAATTTTAGAAAGGGGTTCAACATAAACGTTTTTATCAATACGATTAGTGAAATAGCACATGGTATCACAAATAACTACTGGCTTGGAAACGGGATAACGCATGCCATTTTTGAAGGTAATAAATGGTGGTTTAACGATGATTGTATCTCGAGGAACCTGTCCAAAGGAAGAAAACTGAACGAAGATGAGAAACAACAATACTATTTTTTTCATGTGATTCATTTTAAGTTGAAACAAAGTTAACTACGTTATTCGCCGAGTTAAAACTAAATTCTACTAGTAGCCCAAGTGTCAGTTGCGATTTCCACAAATACAGTGATGCTTCGTTGCAGTGGACTGAGCACTGTTCACCGTTCACTGTTGAATAAAAAACATTTCTTACATTCGTTAAAATAAACTTTCATGAAATCAATATTACTTTCTTTTTGTATCCTTTTTAGTGTTGGACTTTTTGCTCAAGTTCCGAGTTATGTTCCACAATATGGCTTATTGAGTTACTTCCCTTTTAATGGAAATCCAAATGATGTCAGTGCAAACGCAGCGAATCTCACAAATAACAATGCAGTACTCACCGCGGATCGATTTGGGACAGCAAACGCAGCATACTCGTTTAATGGGATCAATCAGAATCTGATCAATTCGACGCCGAACTTTACATTTAATCCAGCATCCAGTTTCACCGTTTCCTTCTGGTACAATCGAAATAGCACATCCACAAATGGGGTACTTATCATGAATGCAACCAATGCTGGAGGTAATTTCATTTGGATATTTCAAGCCGGCGCAACGAATTCGCAATATGGAACCAACAAACAACAATCCGCATGGATTTGGGCTCAAACGGCTTCGACAACAAATACTTGGACGCACATCGTTTGTGTCTATAACGCTGGAGCAATGACCTTGTATAAAAACAATGTGCAAGTCGCAACGGGAA
>JBEDJV010000171.1:0-3849 GCA_041172545.1 Bacteroidota bacterium
GGTACTGTCCTTTTGAGGATGGGAGAGTAAGTCGACGCCGATTTTAGAAACCCTGGTTCGCAAGAATCAGGGTTTTTTTATGCCCAAAAACTTAGAACACGAATGGAGAGTAGTCCCGAAATGTCGGGAGACGCCGATTTTAGAAACCCTGATTCGCATGATATGGGTAAGTTTTTGACAAAATTACCTCCAAAAGTACTGCATATAAATCGCCTGTACGATTTTAATTGGATAATTGTGTTGCTATAGGCGAATGTAGCGACGATAAATGAATTCGATTCCGACTGTTTTAGTAAGATTACTTCTTTTGTCTAATTCAAATCGTTCGTTAACCAGGTTTTTTTTGCTTACTTATCTTTTGTAACAATGGTTTTTCATTTGAATAAATTCCTTAATTTTAGCAAGAGAATCTATGCTATATTAGGTTAATTATTGAAATGAAAAATAGGACTAAGAACGCATGAAATTTAAATTAATCATCATCTTACTATTGTTAACACCTAGCTATTTCGCTCAGGAAATAGATCCGGATGATTCATTTACTTTTGAAATTTCACTACCAAATTCAATTTCAAACTCTCCCTACAAAATGATCATGCAGGGTTTGATTCAAACGAGTGCGCATTATCAATATACATTTAAATCAGGATTGGCACTAGGAACTGGAATTCATTACACCTATTTTGCGATCAATGAATTCCGCGTTCCATCAAAGGTTTACGGTGGAATTCATACCCCGGCGGTATATGTAAAAGTTGGACACGAGAAGTTTTGGACCGAAAGGTTTGGGACAGATTTCGGCGTGAAGTTAGGTTACCTCCAAAGTTTTACGGTGAGTGACTTGTTGAAATCAAAAGGAATTACCTACAATTTTATCGAAGGAACCTACATTGAACCTTCCCTTGGTTTTGTACTAACGGCTGATGTGAATTGTAGTTACCGTTTGACAATTGGTTACCCTATTTATGGATATTCGTTTACACCATGGATGATTGGTGTCGATTCAAACATCGGATACGATCCTAAAGAATACAATAAACCATCCTCACTTTTTAGTGTTGGCTTTGCCTATACATTCTACTTTAACGGTAAAAAATCCGCAGCAGAGGACTAGGTTTGAAGGACACCAACATTGTACACTTTTTCAATAGGAGCTAAATTCGCCGCCTCGATTCCCATGGAAATAACCGTTCTTGTTTCCTTCGGATCAATGATTCCATCTACCCATAAACGACTAGCCGCGTAATAAGGAGAAATCTGTTCGTCGTAACGGTTTTTAATCTGATCGTATAATTCTTTTTCGCGTTCTGGAGTGATTTCTTCTCCTTTTCCTTTAAGCGTGGCTACCTCAATCTGTAACAATGTTTTAGCTGCAGCAGCCCCAGACATGACAGCAATTTCAGCTGTTGGCCAAGCAAATATCAACCTTGGATCATAGGCCTTTCCACACATCGCATAATTACCTGCTCCGTAAGAATTACCCATTACAATTGAGAATTTAGGGACGACGCTGTTCGCCATGGCGTTCACCATCTTCGCCCCATCTTTGATGATTCCTCCTTGCTCGCTTTTAGATCCAACCATGAATCCAGTAACGTCGTGAAGGAAAATCAATGGAATTTTCTTCTGATTACAAAGCATGATGAAGCGAGCGGCTTTATCAGCAGAATCGGAATAAATCACTCCTCCAAACTGCATTTCGCCCTTCGCGTTTTTCATGATTTCACGATTATTTACAACGATTCCGATACTCCATCCGTCGACACGCGCATAGGCTGTGATGATCGATTTTCCAAATGTTGGTTTGTATTCTGTGAATTCTGAATCATCAACTAAAGATTTTAAAATTTCTCTGGTTGGATAGGATTTAGAACGATCTGCTGGAATAATTCCGTAAATATTTTTTATATCAACAGCCGGTTCTTTTGATTCAATACGGTCAAATCCAGCGGTAGGATTATGTCCAATGCGACTCATCAAATCACGAATGGTCGCAATACACGTTTGATCATCTTCCACCTTGTAATCACAAATGCCGGAAACTTCCGTTTGTGTGGTTGCTCCTCCTAATGTTTCATTGTCGATACTTTCGCCAATTGCAGCCTTCACAAGGTAAGATCCCGCAAGGAAAATTGTCCCTGTTTTGTTGACAATTAAGGACTCATCCGACATAATAGGTAAATACGCACCACCTGCAACACAACTTCCCATCACCGCAGAAATTTGTGTAATTCCCATGGAGCTCATCTGTGCATTGTTTCTGAAAATACGTCCAAAATGTTCTTTGTCCGGGAAAATTTCATCTTGCATCGGTAAATAAACTCCTGCAGAGTCCACCAAATAAATGATCGGTAGACGATTTTCCATGGCAATTTCTTGTGCACGTAAATTCTTTTTTCCTGTGATTGGAAACCATGCGCCGGCTTTAACTGTGGCGTCGTTTGCCACTACAATGCATTGGCGTCCTTTGACATAACCGATGACGATGACAACACCTCCAGAAGGACATCCACCATGTTCTTTGTACATGCCGTATCCTGCTAAAGCGCCAATTTCAACTCTTTTCGAATTTGGATCTAACAATAAATCAATGCGTTCTCGAGCCGTTAATTTGCCATTGGCATGCTGTTTTTCTATTTTTGCTTTTCCACCACCTAGGTAGATTTTTTCTAATTCTTGTTCTAACGCGCGGATTTTCAAGCGCATTTTGTCTTCGTTGTTATTGAAATCTAATTCTTTCTCTGAAACAGCCATATTTGTTGATTGGGATTCAAATATACGAAATGTAATTTTTGTTTTTGATGACTATTTTATTATTCGCCATCGCATCTTGACCACTTCGTTTCCTTGCCATGTTTCTACTTTTTCCTATTTTCACATAATAATTCAATTAACACAAAATTCCCATGCATCAAGATCATGTTATCGAATCCCCTCAAAAAGAAAAAAAGAGTCGACTTACTCTGTATATCTTGGTCGCAATGGTACTTGGAGCTACGTTAGGAGCAATCATTCATCAAAATTTTGATGCGGAAACAGCAACGAAATTCAGTACTTACATCAAAATATTGGCGACAATTTTTATTCGTTTAGTTCAAATGATCATTGCACCCTTGGTACTCACGACCCTTGTGGTTGGAATCGCCAAACTGGGTGATTTAAAGTCAGTTGGACGAATAGGAGGTAGAGCTTTAGCTTGGTTTTTCACCGCATCATTTATATCCTTAATCATTGGTTTGTTATGGGTGAATTTCCTGAAGCCAGGAGTTGGGGTGAATCTTTCCAATGTTGATCTTTCTGCATCTGCAGAAGTAACGGAAAAAACACAAGATTTCTCCGTTCAACATTTCGTAGAGCACATCATTCCAAAATCTGTTTTTGAAGCAATGGCGACAAATGAAATTCTTCAAATTGTCATTTTTGCTATCTTCTTTGGACTAGCAGCTGCTTCCATCGGTGATAATGTGAAACCTGTGATCAATGCCATGGATAAGTTTTCTCACATCATTCTTAAAATGGTGAATTTTGTGATGAAGTTCGCTCCAATTGGGGTCTTTGGAGCAATCGCTGGTGTTTTTGCGGTGAAGGATGTTTCGGATTTAATGATCACCTATACCAAGTTTTTTAGTTCATTCCTAGTTGGAATTGCTTCACTTTGGGTCGTGCTCATTTTAGTCGGATACATCTTCCTTGGAAGTCACCTGAAAACTTTATTAAAGCGTATTGTAAGTCCCTTGGTCATCGCTTTCGGTACAACAAGTAGTGAAGCGGTCTTTCCTAAATTAACGGAGGAATTGGAGCGTTTTGGAATCAAAGATCGCATTGTTTCCTTCATGTTGCCATTGGGGT
>JBEDJV010000172.1:0-3810 GCA_041172545.1 Bacteroidota bacterium
TTCGTATACTTGAATTCCCTTCCTCACTTTCCAATTGAGCTGGCGCAATCACATAATCTTCAATCATATCGAACGCAAATATTTTGATTGTCCGTTTAAACTGATCTTCAGAATTATCCTTGTAATCCACCGCAACTAAATAAAATCGACCGTCATAAAATTTCACTTGCAGCGGCGCAACAATTTGCAACTTAGAACGGTACGTCGTGTGAATTGGTTTGTACCAAAACTGAATCGCCTCTTGCTCAAAGATGCTTTGAACGATGTCCTTTGCGAGGGTCATTGCTTTTCCTCCGTCGTCCAATGCTGTAAAGGAAAAAGACAATACGGACTCTAAATGGGAACCTCTTGCTGAAATTTCCGGATAATGTTCGAGTCCGAGATTTTTGGCCAACTGATGCAACATGAGCGACTCCACATCTTGTTTTAATTCCGCCTGTATCCCGTCGATTTCCATCAATTGGTAGGAATGACGTTTGGAGATATTGACATGCTTCAAGGTTAATCCAAGTTCCTCACGGATAAACTGTAAATCGGATTCTAAGGTCCGTCGACTGATTTTCTTTTGCTCCAACAAAGGCAATTGCTCATTCAAATGAGTCAATATTTCCAAGAACGTAGCGCGCTTATTCGCTTGTCCACGCAAGAATTGCAGCAATACTTGTACCCTTCGACTTTGAGCAGTGAGTTGAAACATGCTTCGAATATACGTTTTTATTCCGTAATAAAATTGCGGTGTATTATTTTTTCACTCTTTTGAATCACGAAAGCAAAAAAAACATATTTTTAAAAATCTAAATTTGAAACCATGGAACAACAAGTACAATTACAAGCGGAAATTGATCAATTGAAGTCACAATTAACTGGCGACCTATTTTCCGACATGGACATTAAAGATTCCATTCACAACTTGGAAATGAAGTTAAATGGTGTTCGTCCGATGGATAGTCACATCGACTGTGTTGGTTGCGGTTCCTAGTTTACTGAAACAACTCCCACAATACTCTTCCGTTCGATTTCAAGGAATGCAGTTGTAGCAACTCGCCAATCGTTGCGTTGACGTCGATGAGTTCCGCTGCTTGATTCAGTAAAACTCCTTGTTTAAAATCCGGGCCAAAACTCCACAAATGGATGCGTCTACATCCCTCGCACGTACAGCCATGTGAAACATATCCATTGGAAACTCCATCGAGGTGTCGTCCGTGATCATTCGTCACAAACATGGTTGTTTTTCCTTGATAATACGGGTCGCTTTGCAGGTGTTTCCAAATTGCATGTACCATCGAATCTGTTTGCTGAATCCCTTGGATGTACCCATTCCAATCACCTTTGTGTCCAGAAAAATCCGGTTCCCTAAAATTGACGAACAACACTTTGGGTTTGCGGACTTCTAACGCATACTTTACGCGCTGAAAAGTAATCGAATCATGTCGATATCCAGTCGCAAGTCCATTGATGCCGCAATCAGTTGACGCGATGTATTTATTCCTCCATTTTAACTCTTTACAGTCTGATAAAACTTGCAGTTTATCTTTACTCGCAATCAGCCAAACAAGGCTTTCCTCGTGCGGATGTTTTTTAAGATAATGCTGAAAGATTCCAGGATTTTTGGGGTATTCCCCTCCAGTATTGTTGATGGATTGGTAAACGCCGGTTGTGAGTGCAACATGTCCATTTGTTGTCCATGTTTCACCTAAATTGTAAAAATTGGTGTGCGTACATCCGACAGGTGCTAGAACAGAATCCATGTACGGGACATTGGGTCTACCTGCTTGTCCCCAGGACTCCGAATACCTTGGTCCATCAATCACCACGACAACCACATTTTTTGTTTGATACACACGATCAACTACCTTCTCGCTGATACAAGAATGCAGCCATGTGAGTCCGAGCAATAAATAAATGGCGCTGATGATTCGCATACGCTAATGTACACTTTTTAGCGTCACGATTCTATTAATCCTTAATTCGGGAAAAACGCAGGAATTTCAACATGAAATCGGGAAGTGGTTTCATTGGATCTCTCTTCTCGACATTCAAGAACAAGCCCCATTTCTCGACAATTGGCACTTTGAATACTTCAATCATTTCGATCAACGTTCCATCCGGATCATCAATATATACACAATGTACTTTGGTATTCCCCATGCTCAACGCGGATAAACTATCGCAGGTAAATGGAAATCCTTTAGCGGACATGTCTTTTTCTAATTCACGCATGCCTTTCACATCAAGTCCTAAATGGACGAATCCATAATCTCCCCAGATTCTTCCTTTGTATAACTTCTGAGGAACACGGTCCATCGCTTGCACGAGTTCAATGTAATTTTTACCCGTTACTTTTCCAAATCCACCACCAGTAGGCTTAGATTTTGTCAACAAAACCCTGCGAAAACGCTCTGTTCCGTTCGGCAATTCGCTCCAATCAGAAAAAACAGCTGTTTCATCAAAAACGACCTCATCGAAACCTAAAATATCACGGTATAACTTCATGGATTCATCAGCATTTGTCACACCAATACTGATTCCTAAAACACCTCCAGAATGATGTCCCGTATTCGAATAATACTCATGATTCTCCACAAATTGAAATAAATTCCCATCTGGATCATTGATGAAAAATCCCTTGCGTTGATCTGGTCCAGCTTGAATGGATTTGGACGGCGCCAAATTCTTTACAAATTCGTGACTAACTTCAATATTTCGCGATTTCATTTGAACCGCATTGATGCCTAAATCACCCCATGCGAAGGTATTCAAGTTTCCTTTTCCTTTAAACGATGTTGCTTCAATCACTTCCATCGCACAACCACCTTGTAAATTCATGATCATACTGGCGCGTTTGGTAATCGTGACACCGTGGGTGTAAACGTCCATTAGTGGAGCTGCCTGAACGGAATCGAAAAAGGGAATATCCATTCCAAACAATTTCCGGTAAAGCGGGAGAATTTTATTCATATCACTTACAGCTACTCCGATGTGCTGCATGCCATTCACGTTGACGTATGTTGACTTCATGTTGTTTATTCTATTTTAATGCTAACTAAATTCATGTGTTTCTCTCAAAAAAGCGAGTGTTTCCGCCTCTTCTGATTCTTCCTCTAATTCGAGGTTGTATTCCCAGTTCGCACGTGGCGGCATGCTCATGAGGATGGACTCTGTTCGTCCTCCGGAATAAATTCCGAATTTCGTTCCGCGATCGTGTAGTAAGTTAAATTCAACATACCTGCCTCGACGTAAGGCTTGCCAATTCAATTCACGCTCACTTGCTTCGTACAGCGTAATGGAGTCAACTTGGTGTTTATAGGCCTTCGGAAAAAGATGGCCGAGAGCCATGCAATATTCAAAGATTTCACCTTTCGTCAAGCCACACGCTTCATCCAAATGATCGAAGAAAATTCCACCAATTCCACGCGACTCTTCACGGTGAGGCAAATAGAAATAACGGTCCGCCCATTCCTTAAACTTCGGATAGAACTCCGTAGAGAACTGATCTGACGTTTCTTTTAATTGCTGATGGAAATCGACTGCCAATGATTGATCCACGTAATGGGGTGTTAAATCAATTCCTCCGCCAAACCAATAAGTCGCTCCATTATCCAGTTCAAAATAACGAACATTCATGTGAATAATCGGATGTCTTGGGTGTTTTGGATGTAAGACGATCGAAACACCCGTCGCAAAAAAGTGCTCTCCATCGAGGTTCAATTGCTTTTTCATGGCGTCAGAAACTGGACCATGTACCGCTGAATATGCCACTCCCGCTTTTTCAAAAATGCGTCCATGGCCCATCGTTCGCGTAAATCCACC
>JBEDJV010000173.1:0-6184 GCA_041172545.1 Bacteroidota bacterium
CGATGTTATTCCGTTCCCTCGTACTCCGTTAAACGCTGAATTTTAATCTAGGCAATTCTTCCCGGCAATAAAACCGGTGGTCCAAGCGGCTTGGAAATTAAATCCACCCGTGATGCCATCGATGTCGAGTATTTCTCCTGCGAAATGTAAACCTGGAACACGCTTGCTTTCCATATTGCGAATATCGATATTGGTCATTGCGACGCCTCCTGCTGTGACAAATTCTTCTTTGAAGGTTGTTTTACCCTTCACTTCGTATCGATCGTTCAGGAGGATATTTACGAGTTTATTCGTATTCTTTTTTCCAAGTTCATGCCAGCGTATTTCACTTGGAATCTCCGCTTTGCTCATCAAGAAATGCCACAGTCGGTTCGTAATATGAAAAGGATTTAAGTTCTGTACTTTTTTGGCGCCGTGCAATTGAGCGGTTATCTCGATTTTTTGACGCAAATCCGCCTCCTTCATTTCATTTAACCAATTCACTAACACATGAAAATGATAGCCCTTTTCGGCTAGAATCCGTGCTCCCCATGCAGATAGCAATAGTACAGCTGGACCACTCATCCCCCAGTGGGTAATCAACAATGGACCTTGTCCGAGAAGTTTCGTACCTTCGACTCTGACACTGGCTTTTTCCACAACAGTTCCCATTAGCTCACGTACTGGATTTTCGGGCATGTTAAATGACCAAGTTGTTCCAACCAATCAAAATTACTGCGCTTCGGTTGTCCACCGGTGGTTACAATGACTCGTGTAGCATCAAACACCTTTTGATCGGCATGCAGTTTGAATCCGTTTTTTACCGCTTCGATTTTCTTTATTCCTTGGTTCATGAGGATGTGAATCCCGCGTTTTTTCGCTTCGTTGATAAAACAATCGATGATGGTTTGTGAATCATTGCTTTCCGGAAATAAACAGCCATCCGGATAGGTTTTCATGCGAATCCCTCGCTCTAAAAACCAGTCAATGGTCGATTGCGCATTGAATTGTTCAAACGCTTTTTTCAAGTAATTTTCTCCCCTTGGATAGTATCCCGCCAATTGTTTATTGTCAAAACAAGCATGCGTCACATTGCAGCGTCCACCTCCGGAAACCTTTACTTTAGCAAGTAGTTTGGATGATTTCTCTAAGATACTGACTTGTGCCAATGGATGGTGCTTCTTCGCGCTTAGTGCCGCGAAAAATCCCGCAGCTCCTCCTCCAATAATGACAATGTGATGTTTGGACATATGAAAGGCAAAATTAGCCTAAAATATGGATTGAATCACCATTTTCCTACCTTGAAAGGAAACGAGATCACCTGCAGCTTTCCCGACCATCTCTTTCCCTAATGGCGCTTGTGGATTCAAACAAAAAACGGATTGATTCTCTACAGTTAAAAGTCCATGTCCGATGGAAAAATAATACCATTGATTTTCGCAATGAACCAAGGAACCCAAACTAACTTTCAGGTGTTTTTTTGTGAAGTCGATTCGTGACAATAACGTGAGTTGTTCTTCGATGATCTGTATTTGCTTTCCAAGTTTTTCTTGTTCCAATTGAACCATGGCAACGCCAACTTCATGTTTATCGCCCGCCGAACTTTTTGCATCGTTTGATTTTCCGTCAGATGCTTCTACACGGATGGTATTTAACTCTTCGTGCTTTTGGACAAGTACATCGGTCAGAGCTTGGTGGACAGTGGATTTTAACATGTGTTTATTTACCGAATAAGTAGCTAAATGAAAGTTCAAATGCGCCTTGTGTTTTTACGATATCAGACAAATCAGAAATGGTAAAATCATAGGAGAGGTTGAACTGGTATTGGTCAAGTTGAAATCCAACTTTGGCAATCATGGCGTCTTTCCAGCGATTGAATAATCCCATGGACACATAATTGGTTTTGGCTGTTTTACCGGATAAACTTCCTTGAAGGTAATAGCGATAGGATGCGCCATATAAGAATTCGCGTGCGCTTTTTTGTTGTTGGTAAAAGAGGGCCGGAACCAGTGCCGTTTTGGCATTTTTCATGGAAATTTCAGCACTGCCATATAGTGTTGATCGCATGAATAAGCGTTCTTTTTCATTGGCTAAAAAGGAATAACTTGGACGATTTACATGAAATACCCCAAAACCGCCGGTCAGACTATGAACCATCCATGATTGACTACCTCCGTTATTTCTTCTAAATCGATAGACCATTCCGGTTCCTGCATCTTTGAATGAAAATTGAGCGGATGGCATAGGTTCACCGTTTAAGATACTTGGATCATAAGCCAAACCATTGTATTGATTCCCCCACCTTCCATTGTTTCCATCGATACTTCGTTGACCTAATCCAGCATAAATTCCGAGTCCAAGGGTTGAATTTCGATTGAGCGTTAAGTGATACGCACCATTCAACGAAACTTGGGCAGTTCGAATCGATAAATCCCCTGTTTGATCATTGTAGACTTGCAATCCTAGGGCAAAGAATCCACTTGTATTTCTACGTGCTTTTTGCAAACGCGCATCAAATCCAGCGGCCATCGTCTGAAAGGGACTTGCGACACTTTTCCATTGATTGCGGTAGTTCAAACTCGCGTGAATGGGTCCTTCGCTGCCGGTCAAAGCCGGGTTCAGCATCATCGGAACTTGATCTACTTGTGAAAAATGTAAATCTTGTGCCCATAAACCAATTTGAGTGCAGGCAATACTTAAAACAATAAGTGCTTTCTTCATGGCTTATTTCAAAAGGGTTAGGTTTCCAGAGCGAATGACAAAATCACCATTCTGAAGTTTGACCGTTAACTTGTAGGCGAAAACACCGGCATTCATTTCTTTGCCTTTGAATTTTCCATCCCAACAAGCATTTTGATCTTTGGTTTGAAAGACGCATTGTCCCCAACGGTCATAAATCGAATAGTCCAATTCCGCTATGCAGTTTCCATACACACAGGCTTGCTTATTTTCAGTGTTTAAACTAGCAGGCGAAAATATGGTTGGCACGTAAATTTCTCCGCAGACTTCGGTGACGTAAATCATGACCTCCGCTTGACCTGTACATCCATTTGGTGCTGTACCCGTCACCGTGTAAAGTGTTGTTGCCGTTGGAGAAGCACTTGTGCTAGTACAGGTTGTACAACTCAAATCATCTGGTGGACTCCATTGATAAGTCGAAGCACCAAAGGCATTCATGATCACACTTTGTCCTTCTAAAATCGTTGTAGATATGGGAGTTGCTGTCACGTTAATCGTGCCCGTTCCAGTTATAAGATAGGATTCTGATGTGGCACAATCTTGCGCATCGCTGACTGCTAAACTTGGCGTGCTTCCCGGACCCAAATTGGAAATACTGGTTCCTGTTTGTCCAGATGGACTCCATGTATACGTGTAAGGCCCAGTTCCGCCAGTGACAACAACGGAAATAGATCCATTGTCGCTGGTACATGAAGACGGAATGATCGTTTCTGTTAGAATGATTTGTGTTGGCTCGGTAATCGTCACACCGGCCGTTCCGATACATCCCGTATTATCCGTCACCTGTACAGCATAGGTTCCAGCACTCAAATTACTCGCCGTCGCATTCGTCCCTCCACTTGGTGTCCAAGCATAAGAATACGGTGCTGTTCCTCCCGAAACTTGTGCCATGGCCGCTCCATTTGTCCCTCCAAAACAGGAGATATTGGATACCACACAGGTCACCGTTGGACCATTCGAATTACTCACTGTTGCTGTGCCATTGCTCGTACAACCGTTGGCATCCGTCACAACTAAGGAATAAACACCCGCAGCCAAATTGGAAACGGTAGCTGTATTCGCATTTCCTGGTGTCCAAACATAGCTATATGGACTCGTTCCACCACTTACCACTGCAGAAACGGAACCGTTGGATGTCCCACACAAGGTACTGACGGAACTTGTACTCACGGTCATAGCTGAAGCAGGTTGAATAATGTTCACGGTTAAACTTCCCGGACAATTGTTGACGTCGAGGACCGAAACGGAGTAGGATCCAGTCGTTAAATTGTTTACGCTGGCCCCATTCCCAATGTTGGGCGTCCAAGAATAGGTGTAAGGACCAATTCCGCCACTAGCATTTACGCTAATTGCTCCGTTGTTTCCACCAAAACATGAGACATTCGTCACGGTACTAGCGTTCACCGTTAAAGAGGTACAAGGTGCGGTTGTACACGGAACAAGGTTTGCAGCAGTGAAGGTGTAAACAGTTCCTGTATTATCAGTCACTTGGAATTGTGTTGATCCAGCGGGTGGAGTAACCGTCGTTCCTGTGGCAAAATTCACATAAGCAGCAGGAGAACTACATGCAGTTACTGGGGTAAATCCATTTAAACATTGACCAAAAAACCAGGTATAGCCGCAATTTTGACATCGGCGTATTTGTTGCTGGAACATAGTTTGACCAAGAATAAGGTCCTACGCCACCATTGACAGTAAATTGACCATTCGATTCTACACATACCTGCAATCCAGCACATGGACTCACCGTTATTTGGATGGAATCGGCTCCGCAAGGGAGCGTGTAAGTAATGGTTTGAACACCCACACCAGCGGTGCTTGGATTAAAAACACCATTTGCATTCACTCCGGGTCCTGACCATGTTCCACCGGCTGTTCCAGCTGTCAAGGTGATGGGAGCATCTGTGACACATACCGAGGTCGGTTGACAAATTGTTGCATCACAACAAGTGCTTGACTGAGGTGCACATGCACCAATGGCAAACGAACGGATGCAACCACTGCGTGTACTAGAGGTCGAAGTTCCTGTTCCTCCTACAGCAATTAACTCACCATTGGTATTGATTTCTAAATCGTAAACCGCAAAATTTGTGGGATAAAAAGCTTGTTGAATAAGCAATCCATCATATTTCACGACACCAGTCGTTGATCCAACGTAAATGTTACCACATTGATCAATCGCAATTCCTGAATTTCCTACCGTGTGTCCACTTGGAAAAACCGTGTTGTATTGTCCACCTGGAATTGTATTGTCCTGCAAAAACGAACAATCATTTTGAGTGCGTTTTTCAATTTTATTTCCACGATTAACATACAAATGATAAGGGTCAGTAGCCAGCGCACAAATCCCAGAATTGTCGTAGCGGTAATTTTCCAGTTTATATCCCCAACTTGCGCCATGATCCATTTTGAAAAAACTTGTTGTTCCGTTTGGACAAAGTGTAAAGTTGTCGTTCACGTATCCCATGGTGTCTTGCGTCATGAAATAGTATTTTCCATTTTTAGCGGACGTTATGGCACGAACTTCCTCCAAATTAGGAGGGAAACTAACGGCGGGTCCGTTCGAAATAAACTGTTGATTGGTAATATTCAATGTGGCCGTATTCACATTGTAAATAACGGCATCCAACTGCAACAAAGCTCCACCAGTTCCACCAATGACCAAGCTTGTTTCGTCACAATTAAAGGCTATGGTCCAAAATTCAGCACTGGAAAGAATTCCGCCTGGACTTGCATTATTCAAGAGCAACGATCCGGATGAGCTAATCTTTTGAATTTGTGCAACAGATCCCGCAGTGACATAGGAGTTTCCTGCATTATCTACGGCAAACGTTCCTAACCAAACATTCGAGGTGTCATATGGTGTGTTGTAGGTCCATTGCAAGGTTCCTGCCGCATTGTATTTTAAAATTTGCATCGGCATAATTCCACCAAGCGCATACACGTTCCCTGCTCCATCGCGGTCACATTCCCAAACCACATCCCAATTCGTTGCAAAAACGGGAGTTTGAATCCATGGGTCGATGAATAAATCTGTATTTTTTTGGTAAGCAGCGACGTCAAATTTTACCCTGCGTTGATTCATGCGAAACGAACTACTTAACTCAGATTCTTTATTTCCTTGAAAGGAGTAGGGCGCATGGTCAATGATGTCCCCAAAAGCCGTTGGAATGTGAATTTCTTCTTGAATCAACTGCACATTTCGGTCGTATTCCATTTCGATATCAGCTGGATTTCCTCCGGGATGCACAATGAAGACATATTTCAATCCAATTTCGGGATGCACGGTAAATTTTAAGTCAATCAGTGGATAAATGTTCTCATACAAAAGTTCCTCATAGGCCTTGGCATGCGAAATCGCTTCGTAACTGCCATCAATCCGTTGAATGGAGTAATTGTGATCATCGGCTGTTGGCTTTAATCCATATAATTTGACTTTTCCATTCGCGTTGATGTACTGCATAGC
>JBEDJV010000174.1:0-4032 GCA_041172545.1 Bacteroidota bacterium
GATTTAATCGTCGCGCAATGAATTTAGCGTTGTATTCTTTAATGGTTCGAACGCCTGCAACTTTCAGTAATTCATAACGTTCATCCATTTCGATACACAGGGAATTCAGGGTGTTAACCACCTTGGATGTATCGGTGATAATCGCATCTTCTTCACCAGGTAATTTCGCTAAAAAGTGACGTTCGATTTTATTGTATAGGGTTAACTCAACCTTTTTAGGATCCACCAAGACAAATTTCACTTGTGCAGGATGTTTTTTGTATAAAATAGAAATCAAAATGGCATTCAGTCCAACGGATTTCCCTTGTCCTGTTGCACCTGCAACTAAAAGGTGAGGCATTTTCGTTATTTTCGTTAAGTCGAAAACATATGTTTCATTAGTGATGGTTTTCCCCATCACAATTGGGAGTTCACCATCGAAATGTTGGAATTTATCGGAAGCGATCAAGGAGCGCATACTGACCATCTCAGGGTTCGAATTCGGAACTTCTATACCAATGGTTCCTTTTCCAGGAATTGGTGCGATGATGCGTATTCCTAAAGCGGATAAACTTAAGGCGATATCATCCTCTAAGTTTTTGATTTTTGAAATACGTACACCTGGTGCTGGAACGATTTCATATAGCGTTACTGTTGGTCCAACCGTTGCTTTGATCTTCGCAATCTCAATTTTATAATGCTGCAAAGTTTGAACGATTTTGTCCTTGTTGGTTTCCAACTCTTCTTTGCTTACGGAAACGCCACTTGTTCCCCAGTCCTTCATTAAATCCAATGGAGGCAACACATAACCCTCTAAATCTTTCGTTGGATCGTATTCGCCATATTCGCTGACAAGTCTTTTTGCTAAGTCGTCGTCATCGGATTTCTGTGTGGCATTTGCTCCCATGATTGGCGCTGGACTAGGTGGAATAACCACGGTTGGCTCAGGTTCTCTAGCGATTTCAATCTCAAATCCATCATCAGTGTCTTCTTCTTCTAATGGGAACTTTGAAGACACAATTAATTCACTTTCATCAAAAAATACATCCTCATCTTCGTCCTCGTCATCTTTTGCTGAAAAATCGACTGTTTCTGAGATGATATCTGATTTTATTTCTTCATCCTTGATAGTGTTTACAACGAAAATATCTTCGTAAGCATGACGGTCTTCATCTACCTTATCGGAAATAATCTCAGCAGAAGATTCTTCTTTGTCTCGGCTAAAAATGAAGTCCAGCCAACTAGAATAGTTTGGATTAAAGATCAAGGTGGTGATGATGTATAGAAAAACCAGGCTGAGTGCAAAAGAACCGAAACTCCCCAACGTTAGCATGAGCCATTCGTTAACATAAAATCCGAAAGTCCCGCCGAGGTAATTCAAGTTTTCGCTGAAAAAACCTAAGAAAACGGATCCCCAGAGCATGTAGGCAATGGTGATGGTGAATGCTTTTCCTAATGGGACAATGGTATAGTCGAATAAAATGCGAATTCCTGAAATCAATAACAGGAAGCAAATGCCGAATGAGGTAACTCCAAAAAGACGGTAAATCAATAGGTGAGAGGTCCATGCGCCAAATTTTCCAAGCCAGTTCTGAACGGGAGCCTCGGTCGTATCAAGGATGTAATCAAGAAAGGAACGCTGTAAAATGCGGTCTTGGTCTTCGGTCCAGGTAAATAAATAGGACAAACACGCGAGAAACAAGTAAATGGAAAGTAAGGTCATGGTAGAACCAAGAATTACTTTAACTCGTTTTGAATCAAAATTAGCAGCGAATTTCCACCTTGATGGTGTTTTTTCTTTGCTTGGTTTTGCTGCTTTTTCCTCTTTTCTTTTCGTTGTTGAACTACTAGGATTTTCAGTTCCAGCCTCTCTTTTTGGTGTAAATTCGTTGTCTTCCATTCGCTTTATATGCAATATCCAACGAAGATAGTCGATAAGGTCACATTTCTAACGGAATCAATGGAATTGTATAAACAAGATTTTGTTAGTTATTCGGTATGCTGGAATTTCCCTTGTTGGCGGACTTTTCCATGAATGCTTTTAGGCTAATTTTTTGGTAATCAGCAGGAATCATAAACAAGGATAATGGTGGTGTTTTTTCATCCATCGATTCAAGCGTGTACTTGTATAATCCGTGATCATTGACGACAAAATACTCCAATAAAAGACCAGGAGCATCTGTAAAAGAGCCCAAATATTGAGCGGATATTTTCGGTGTGTAAACCACCGTTAATTCATTTTGGACAAGCTCAAATTTCGCAGCTAGTTTTTTACCTTTCACTCCAGCAATTTTTGAATGCCCCTTTATTGGACGAAAGGCATACGTTTTCTTCGTTGTATCAATCGGATCATCTTTAATCTGAACGGCAAATTTCTCTTGGTCAAGTTCGATGAGAACGTATTTCTTTTGGTAAATCAAATGCTTGATGGTTTCTTGTTTTCCAAAATCGGAACTGAAATTCACGATTTTAATGAGGGAGTCTCGCGCGAAAACGATCATTTTTGCTTGAACGGAATCTTTTACATCTACGCGCTCAATTCGGTAAGTTAAGGTCCCGTTGAAATGGTTTGCGTCTTGTCCCCAACATGCATCGATTGTGCAGGATAGTAGCACGATGAAAAGAAGAAATTTGATCATGTTTTGGAGTTGTAATTGTTGGATTAATGTGAACAAATATACCGAATATTGAAGAAGTTCTAAGTCCCCAAATCAATACTTCCTTTGGAAAGTTGTAAATTTGTCGAGCCCGATGAAAGGGAGTATTATGAATCGTCAACTACAATTTATTTTTAATCCTTCGGAATTAGGTGCGGGAACGCGCGGGGCTTCCCTAGGTCCTGAAGCAATTCGTGCCGCTGCAAGAGCTCAAAATTCTACCTTGTTTTCAGAATACCCAGTATACACCTTGCCAAATCGAAATGATTTATTGGATCGTCCGACAAACTTTCCATACGCAAAACGCATTGATGGCGTTCTTCAAATTTTTGAAGGAATTAAAACGCAGGTGAAAGAAGCGATTGATTCCGGGATGTTTCCATTAATCATCGCAGGTGATCATTCTTCGGCTGGAGGTACCATGGCAGGATTGAAACTAGCATACCCAGGAAAACGCTTAGGTGTTTTGTGGATCGATGCTCACGCAGACCTTCATTCTCCATACACGACGCCATCGGGAAACATTCATGGAATGCCCATTGCTACGGCATTAGGTGTCGATCAGTCAGACCTACAGAAAAATAATTTGGACCTGACAACCATGCAATATTGGAATCAGTTAAAAAGTCATTCGTTAAAGCCTTCTGACCTCATTTACATTGGTGTCCGTGACGTGGAAGAGGAAGAAATTCACGCGATGAAACAACTGAATCTACGCAATTACACGGTAAAGGAATTGAGAGAGCGAGGCTTGCAACTGTGTATCGACGAAATTTCCGAGAAATTGCAAGCGTGTGACATTGTTTACGTTTCCTTTGATGTAGATTCCATGGATCCAAGTGAAACGTCTTATGGAACAGGAACTCCCGTTCCAATGGGAATAAGTTTCGACGAAGCAAAAACCATTTTAACGTCCATGTCCAAACTTTCTAATTTGGCTTGCATGGAGCTAGTTGAAGTGAATCCATGTTTGGATAATGAAAAAAATAAAATGGCTGAACGATCATTTGAATTGATCAATTCACTAGTAAAAAGTTTAAAATAACGATGGAAAATCACATTAAAGCGCTGATTTTAGGACATGCAACAACCTTGTTTGGACAAGAGATTGATGAACAATTGATTCAATTTCAAGTCACGAGAAAAGATGTCGAAGGTGATTTGACGCTAGTCGTTTTCCCTTTTGTGAAATTACTTCGTTGTACTCCATTGGAGGCAGGACAAAAAATCGGAGACTTCATTGAACAGCACGTTACTGATGTCGAGAAATGCATCGTTGTGAATGGATTCTTGAACATTGTTTTTTCAAAAAGCTATTGGTTGTCCCAACTTGATGGCGTGTATCAAACGGCTTCGTACGGATTTGCGGAAAAAGGTTCGAAACCGACCATCATGG
>JBEDJV010000175.1:0-4501 GCA_041172545.1 Bacteroidota bacterium
ACTTTATACACGAAAAGGAAACCAAGAGATCCGAATTCAAACCTTACTTCAGAACAAAGCAGTTCCCGTTCTTAAACTATCGAACGAGCGCGAAAAAACGGTCAAATTATCAAGACTTAAGATCACATCTGTAGTGGAAAATGGCGTGGCTAAAACACGGTACGACATGCATTTTTACAATCACCTCGATCGTGACTTAGAGGCAGAATTGCAATTTCCGTTGGCCGATGGACAAACCATTTCCTATTTTGCCATGGATGTCAATGGGGAAATGCGTCCAGGTGTTGCCGTGGAGAAAATCAAAGCGCGCATGGCGTATGAAGCGACGGTTCGACAAGGAATCGATCCAGGATTGATCGAAAAAACACAAGGGAATAACTTCAAATTACGCGTATTTCCTGTTCCTGCGAAAGGAACGAAGCACATCATCATCGAATACATGCATGAGCTCGCGATGGACGTCAAACATGCCTATTACTACCTTCCACTCTACTTTAAAGAAAAGATTCCTTCTTTCTCTTATTCCTTGTCCATTGTTGGTGAAGCGGAAAATCCAAACATCCTTCACTCTTGTTCCGAGGATTTTAAACTTTCAGAAGTAGCTAAAATTTACCAAGCTTCTTTTCGTAAAAAGGATTTTCTAGCCAATAAACCGATTATCATTCAATTGCCAAACCAAGAAACAAAAACGATTGCCGCTTGCGAGCAAAAAGCAACCGGGGTTTTCTTTCACACCAATCTCATTCTACCACAAAAGTACGCACGTAAAAAGCTTCCTAAAAAAATCACGGTGTTGTGGGATGTTTCCAGTTCGCGATTTTTATCGCAAATCCCGAAGGAAATCAACCTTCTTGAGAAGTACCTCCGCTCGATGAAAAACGGCAAAGTCGAACTCATTCCTTTTGGGTATAAGTCCTTCGACGGAAAAACATTTACCGTTAAAAATGGTCAAAGTAAGGAGCTGATTGCGGCAATCAAACAATTGGATTACGATGGTGGAACAACCCTAAATCAACTACCTTGGAATACGTGTAAAGGAGAAGAGATTTTGGTGTTTACAGACGGACTTCAGAATTTAGGTTCCGCAGTGAGTCCAAAAACAAGCAAAGAAATCTACTGCATTCAAAGTGCCCTTAAATCGGATAATGGCTTTTTGAAAAATCTTTCCAGAACTACTCATGGTGAATTCATCGACTTGTGTTCACTATCAGAACAAGAAGCCTTAGAACGCTTGAATTCCAAATCTTTGCACTTCATGGGCTTCGAAGCAGATGCAGCCATAGATAATTATTATCCGAGTACGGGACTGGGGAACAACGGCATTTTATCCGTTTCTGGAAAGCTGAACAAAGCGCGTCCCTACCTTACCGCAAAATTCGGCATCGGTACAAAAGTCCTGCTAAAAACACGTATTTCCTTGGACGCCCATCAACAGAAAGCACATGCTAACTTAGAGAAAATGTGGGCCATTCACCAATTGAATGAGCTTCAAGAAAATTCGAAACAGAACGAAGAACAAATTCTCGAAACTGGACTAAAGTACCGATTGGTAAGTGATTTCACTTCCATGCTCATTTTAGATCGCGTAGAAGATTACGTACAACACAGAATCCTTCCACCGAAAAGTTTACAAAAAGAATACTTTAAGCAACTAAAAATGGCGGACAAAGCAGAGAAAAAGGATCAGTTTGATCACCTGCGTAACATCAAAAAGGAATGGAGACTTCAACAAGCGTGGTGGAAAACGCATCGAAAAGAACCAAAGAAAAAAAGAAATCGCCACAACACGCAACGAGCTCCCATGCCAGGTGATGAAGTAGAAACACAGAGTGACATTGTTGAAGGTAGTAATTATAATGCTTCCCCACCTCCTCCACCCCGTGTTTCAGCCAATTCAAGCGTTCAAAGTAATGCTTTTCTTCCTCCCGTTGTAGAAAATGAAGAAGTGGCGAATGAACCATTAGATACATTAAGACAAGGTACCGACATACAGTTATCAGCAGGATACGGCTTAGGTAATTCCGTTGGTGCGGTAAGTTATTCATGGGCTAGCGGCATTAGTTCCAATTTTATGGCCAGTACGATGGCTTCTGCAGGAACCTACACGATAAGCGTTTCGGATGTGAATGGCGTCAGCACAACATCTGTCGTAAATCGTGGAACCTTGAAATTGAAAGCATGGGATCCAAAATCGCCCTATATGAAACGGATCAAATCCGTTCCACTTTCTAAAGCCTACAGCGTTTATTTGGAGGAACGTAAAAAATATGCGAGTCAACCTTCGTTTTATTTGGATGTCAGCGATTACCTCATTTTCAAAAAACATTACGCAGAAGGCATTCGTGTGCTTTCAAACATTGCCGAACTAGATCTAGAAAACCATAGTCTATTGCGCATTGTTGCTCAGCGCCTTTTACAACTAGGTGAGAAAAAATTGGCTGTAGCCTTGTTCAAGCATTTGATCGAAATACGTCCCGAAGAGCCACAGTCCTACCGTGACTTAGGATTGGCATTTGAACAAATCGGAAACTACAATGAAGCCATTCGTTATTTATACAAAGTCGTGAAAGAACCATACGATGGACGCTTCGCGGGAATTCATTGCATTGCCTTGAATGAAATCAATAACATCATTGCGCAGCATCCACGAAAGTTGAACTATGCGTACATAGACAAAGCCTTCATTAAAAAGATGCCGGTGGACATTCGCATTGTATTGAATTGGGACACAGATGATACCGATGTCGATTTATGGGTGACGGAACCTGATGGTGAGAAATGCATGTATTCGTATCCGCTAACCGCAAATGGCGGACGCATTTCCAATGATTTTACGCAAGGTTATGGTCCAGAAGAATACATGATTCACGCAGCAAAAGAGGGAACGTACCACATTCAAGCACACTATTACGGCGATCATCGTCCGACCGTAAACGGAAAAGCTACCTTAACCGTTCAACTATTCAAACAATACGGAACTAGTTTTCAGTACAAACGAGCAATCACTCGCCGATTGAATGTAACGGATGACGTAGTAGACCTTGGGGTATTTGAGTTTTAATAATTATTCTAAAGTATCTTGTCTATCTAGATAATTATTGTACTTTTAACCAAAACCTAAACCATGCGCACGCTACTTTTCATTTGTTTTTTCCTTCCTACTTTCCTCGCGAATGCTCAAAATAGTCCAATTACTTTTGAATTGGGCGAATTTGGTTTGACATGGAATTGGACCGTTTTTGAAAACGTTGGGAATCCACCATTAGAAATTGCAACGAATCCAGATGTAACTGGGATTAATACGTCTTCATCCGTAGCAAAGTTTACGGCCCTTCAAGGTGGAATGCCTTATGCAGGTGTGGAATGTGCACATGGAGAAGTCGGCACATTTACCTTAACTCCGGCGAATTGCATCGTGAAAATCATGGTGAACAAACCCGTGATCAGTAACGTAGGAATTAAGTTTGCAACGGGATCTGGCGCATCCACAGGAGAATTGTTGGTGCCAAATACACAGATTAACAAGTGGGAAGAATTGACATTTGATTTCACGCCAATTCTTGGACTACCATCATCAAGTGGCATCAACCAAGTGATTATTTTTCCTGATTTTCAAAACCGCACATCTACAAACATTTGCTACTTTGATAACATCACCTTTGGGGTTACAGGTCCACCATTAGGAACACCTATGACACCTGCTCCAAACCCAAGCTTTCTTGCAAATGATGTGATTTCCATGTTTAGTAACGTATATACTACTTGGCAAACAGGTTGGTCACAAGGAACCTTGAACGATATTCAAATTCAAGGAAACGATACCAAAAAATACACTGGATTGAACTTTGTCGGCGTGGAAACTACAGGAAGTAATTTGTTGGATGTCACAAACATGACTCACCTTTATTTAGATGTGTGGACACCAAATATGACTGAATTCCGAGTGAAGTTGGTCGATTTTGGTTTTGATTTAGCCTATGGAGGAGGAGATGATTCTGAACATGAATTGAACTTTAATCCTATTCAAGAAAATTGGGTAAATCTCGATATTCCTCTTTCCTCTTTTGTTAACCTCGCGTCCAACTATCACATTGCACAACTGATTTTCTCTGGAAATCCCGTTGGAAGTGGTGTTGTTTATGTGGATAACGTGTTGTTTCACAACATGGTGGTAGGAATTGAAAACTCACAACTAAACGAAATCCAATTATTTCCGAATCCGGTTGAGGATGAATTAGTGCTTTCACCTTCATCGAACATAAAATCCGTGCGCATTTATTCCACGACAGGCGAATGTGTACTTGATGCATCAAATGAGCAACTTCTTAACATACCTGTTTCTCACTTGAAATCAGGTATATACTTATGTCACATTCAAACTCCTTTTGGAGAAACGAAGCAACTTAAATTTATCAAGAAATAAACAAGGGCAAAATCAATCGCCAAATTTTTATTAATTTGCATCCATGAAAAAATGGATTGCAGTTTTCATTAGTTGCTT
>JBEDJV010000176.1:0-3706 GCA_041172545.1 Bacteroidota bacterium
CCATAACAGGACACGTTAATTTGCTAAAATAGGAGAATGGAATGAAAAGAAGAATAATCACATTTATTGAGTGTTTTTTAATTTTCATTTCACTACTATTTTTAGATAACAATGTACGGGCTCAAAACATTTCAGGTATCGTAAATTCTTATGTGGCTGTTAGTGCAGTTAATACAAATAGCGCAACCGTTACCGCAATAGGACCATTTCAAGTTGGAGATAAAGTTCTGATCATTCAAATGAAAGGAGCGACTATTACTGCGACAAATACCGCTGCTTTTGGAGCAATTACCGCATTAGGTAATGCGGGTAATTTTGAGTTCGCAACAATTGCGTCCATCAATGGGAATACCGTTACTTTTTCGAGTAACCTCTGTAAAACATATACACCTTCGGGGAAAGTTCAACTGGTTCGTGTTCCGGTATATTCTGCTGTAACCATTGTTGGTACGGTGACTGCACAGCCATGGAATGGGACAACAGGTGGAATCGTTGCCATCGAGGCGACAACGAGCATTACGTTTAATGCGAACATCAATGTTTCCGGACAAGGATTTTTGGGAGGAGCCGTTTATACCGGTTGGTTTTCATGTAATGACCCGAACTACGCCAATCAAACCGCAGGAAAAAAAGGAGAGGGGATTGCCGTTCCACCTGTAACAATGGATGCTAATCGCGCACCTTTAGCCAATGGAGGAGGTGGATCAAATTCTGGAAATCCAGGAGCTGGCGGTGGTGGAAACGGTGGTGTAGGTGGAAGAGGAGGAAATGAGTTCTATGGAAGTTGTCAATTAAACGCTTCCTATGGCCTTGGGGGATTAGCACCGAGCTATGCTTCCTTCAAAGCATATCTGGGCGGCGGAGGTGGCGGTGGCTATAAAGACAACGGACTAAATGCAACTGCAGGGTCAAATGGGGGAGGAATGGTGTTTTTAACATCGCCAACCATCAATGGAAATAATTTCACTGTGGACGCACGCGGAGCAAACGTTATAGGAAATACGGATTCCGAGGGCGCCGGAGGTGGTGGTGCCGGTGGATATGTTTATTACATGTGCTCGAATACATCATCCGCAATGAATTTAGATCTTCGCGGTGGAAACGGCGGGAATATTTTCAGTACACTATGGTCATCCGCTTGTCATGGTCCAGGCGGCGGTGGAGGTGGTGGAGCAGTTGCTTATCAGCAGGGAAGCGTTCCAGCAAACGTTACGAATTTATTAGCAGGAGGGTCATCTGGAATGGTATTACATACAGGTCCTGCCTGTGCCGGAACATCTCACGGCGCTGTTGCTGGTGGGGCTGGTATTCAGGTGTTTAATTTCCCTATTCCAACGGCATCGGTTTTGCCAAACTTAGGTCCAAATGTTACGATTTGTTCTGGACAAACGATTACCCTTCAATCCACTACAAGCTTTAATTCCTATCTATGGAATAATGGTCAAACGACCGCAACGATTTCCATTAATTCTCCGGGAATTTATTGGCTTGATGTTCCAAGTGGCTGTTCAACTGTTCGTGATTCCATTGTTGTCGGATTAAGCACTTTTACCTTCAATGTTGGTCCAGATATAACGATTTGTCAAGGTGATTCAGCAACGATTACCGCGACTGGTGCGTTCACTTCTGTTTCATGGAATACGGCAGCCACATCAACTACTATTCAAGCGAGTAATCCAGGAATTTACTCTGCTATTGCCACAAATGCCAATGGATGCACGGAGCAGGATTCCATGGTAGTAATTCAAATTCCAACCGTCAATTTTGGTTTTTCAGATTCTATTTGTTCCGGATCAACGTATACATTCAATGGACAAGCCATCAATCAAGCCGGAATGTACATCGATACATTACAGAATATTCTTGGTTGTGATTCCATTGTCACCTTGCAATTGTCCTTAGTTCAACCAAGTTCTTCAAGCATATCAGCATCCATTTGTGATGGTGACACCTATTTTTTTAATGGACAAACGCTCTCTGTTTCCGGACAATATTCCATAACAATTCCATCCGTGTTTGGCTGCGATTCCATTGTTCAATTGACGTTAACTGTGAACCCACTTCCTATTGTAACGGTTCAGGATACGATGGTGTGTGTCAATACGCCATTGACCTTGTTCGCGAGTGGAGCCTTGACCTACATTTGGGATGTTCCTCAAAATCCAAATGGTAGTATTTCCGTTTCGCCCGTTCAAACTTCGGTTTATAACGTTACAGGAATGGATGCTTTAGGGTGTGTTTCTACTGTGGCATCACTAACGGTGACTATTGATCCAACGCCACTTCCGAATTTTTACATCGATCCAGACCAAGTGGAAATTGATGATCCAACCATTACCATTTTCAATGTAACGCCAGGAAATAATCAAAGTACATGGACCATCTTAGGTAGTTCATTTGTCAATAATCAAAGTTCATTCGACTATGCATTGCCGTTTCAAGAAGGAAATTATACGGTTCAATTAATCAGTGAAACAGCATTAGGATGTAAAGATTCTCTTCTGATGAACGCTTCGGTTCAAGATAATGTAGCCCTATATGTTCCGAATACATTTACTCCGGATGGCGAGGAGTATAATACTATTTTTCTGCCGGTTTTCTCTACGGGATTTACTCCGATAAATTATGGTTTATCCATTTATGATCGCTGGGGAGGAATCATTTTTGAGTCCAATAATTATTTTATCGGTTGGGACGGTCGCATAGATTTCGTTATGTGTCCCGATGGCGTTTACAACTATCAAATTAGGTATACACGAAAAGACGGAGAGAGTCCAGTGCTTTTGAATGGACACGTGAATTTATTGCGTTAAAAATTCTCTTTTTGCATCGGACATAAATCTATGAAATACTTCTTCGATTTGCGCTTCCATCTGATCAAAAACAAGGTGAGCCGTCGGCAGTTTTGTATCAAAAGAAATTCTTTTTGCTACGCCTTCACACGATTTCATTAAGCCATATTTAGTTGGATAATGGTTCATCCATTGATGGCTACGTAGTTTGTGCATGAAATCTAAAAACGTTTGCGGATAATGCGCTGTAAATTCCGATTCGTGCGCGTAAAAATCACTTAAAAAGGACGTATATTCTATTGAATGAAACTGCGTCCAATTCCGCGCGAGTAAATGGTCGAAAAACAAATCCACAGCAACGGGTCCTACTTTCGGTAAATCGAACATCAAGTCGAATTTCAAACCTTTTACTAGTGGATGATTATCGATGTAGAAATCAATGTTTCGATGTAATTTGATGCCACGCTGAATGACCTCAGGGAAATGTTCGTGTTTTGATCCTCGCACGAAATCACCAAAGAGATTAGCAAGCATCAACTCTTTGTCATTTCCGGAGAAGTATAGGTGTCCTAAGAAATTCATGGTAAAAAAAAATCCTGCCGAAGCAGGACTTATTTAATATTCATCTTCGTTAAAGAGAAAATCTTCTCTTGACGGATAATCTGGCCAGATTTCTTCGATACTTTCGTACATGTCACCCTCATCCTCTAGGTCTTGTAGGTTTTCTACTACTTCTAATGGAGCTCCTGTTCGAATAGCGAAATCGATTAATTCCTCTTTCGTTGCTGGCCAGGGAGCATCTTCTAAATAAGAAGCAAGTTCTAAAGTCCAATACATATTTTCGTGTTTTTAGGTGTTATTTTTGGCAAAAGTAATTTTTATTTCGAATAAAGCAAATTAAAAATGAAAACTAT
>JBEDJV010000177.1:0-4184 GCA_041172545.1 Bacteroidota bacterium
ATGATTGCATGCAATCATTCCACTTACGTATTTTCTAACGTACGCCTTTTTAAGTAAACGATCAGGTATTCTTGCCAATATCTTTTTCTACATAACACTAGCCTACTCTTTTGTGAAATTTTTCCTCAACTTCACATAAGTTTAAGCGGTTTAAATGATTAATTTTGAACGATAATTAAAGATAAAATGAAATTTGGAGTTGTAACGTTTCCAGGATCAAATTGTGATCAAGATATGATCTACGTTTTGAGTGATTTACTGGGTCAGCAGGTTGAGCAATTGTGGCACAAAGATACAGACTTAAAAAATGTCGATATGGTAATTATCCCGGGAGGATTCTCCTATGGTGATTACCTACGATCAGGAGCTATTGCGAAGTTCTCACCGATCATGTCAGAGGTTATTCAACATGCAAACCGAGGTGGATACGTAATGGGTATTTGTAATGGATTTCAAATTCTGACGGAAGCTGGATTATTGGAAGGAGCACTACTCCACAACAATACACAGAAATTCATATGTAAAAATCAACCAAAATCAGGCCTACAAAATTCCTATCGCTCACGGCGAGGGAAGATTCTTTGCGAGTGATGACACACTCAAATCGATTCAAGATAACGACCAAGTTTTATTTCATTACTGTGATGAAACAGCGTCCATTACAGATGAAGCAAATCCAAATGGATCACTACATTCAATTGCCGGAATCACGAATAAAAACAAAAATGTTTTTGGAATGATGCCACATCCTGAAAGAGCTGCTGACGAACACCTCGGTAACAAAGATGGTCTTGCCATGTTTGAATCGATTTTAAACCACTGTTCATGAAAGTACTCTTACTAGGGTCCGGTGGAAGAGAACACGCACTGGCTTGGAAAATTGCACAAAGTTCCATTCTGGATGATCTTTTTATCGCACCAGGAAATGCTGGGACAAAAAAACATGGTAAAAACATAGATTTATCTCCAACCGATTTCGATGGGATCAAAGAATTTGTGATTACCCAACAAATTGATATGGTCATTGTTGGACCAGAAGAACCGCTCGTAAACGGAATTTACGATTACTTTCAAGCGGACGAACAACTGAAGAAAGTTGGCGTTATTGGTCCAAGTAAATTTGGCGCCCAATTAGAGGGAAGTAAAGATTTCGCAAAAGCATTCATGGCAAGACATGCGATTCCAACAGCGAAATACGGGACATTTACAGCGGAAACGATTACACAAGGACTTTCGTTTTTGGATACGATGAAAGGTCCTTATGTACTGAAAGCGGATGGACTTGCTGCTGGAAAAGGCGTATTGATCCTATCCGATATCGACGAAGCGAAAAGCGAACTAAAAAGTATGTTGCTGGATGAAAAATTCGGTGCGGCTAGTAGTAAAGTTGTGATTGAACAATTTCTTGATGGAATCGAATTATCTGTTTTCGTACTCACGGATGGAGAATCCTTTAAACTATTGCCTGAGGCGAAAGATTACAAACGCATTGGCGAAGGTGACACAGGACTAAATACAGGAGGAATGGGTGCTATTTCACCAGTTCCGTTCGCCGACGCAAGCTTTATGGACAAAGTTCACAATCGCATCATTGTTCCCACCATTAAAGGATTGAAGTCAGAGAAAATTACCTACAAAGGATTTGTTTTCTTTGGATTAATCAGTGTAAAAGGTGATCCATATGTGATTGAATACAATTGCCGTATGGGAGATCCAGAAACAGAAGTAGTTATTCCACGATTAAAATCAGACATCCTTGATCTTTTTGAAGGCGTTGCAAGCAATACACTCTCGGAAAGAGATATTCAATTTATTGACAAAAGCGCAGCAACAGTCATGATGGTTTCCGGTGGATACCCAGGGGAATACGAAATAGGAAAATCCATTTTTGGACTGAATAGCATCGTTGATAGCATCGTTTTCCATGCGGGAACAAGTGCGGATGGACCATCCGTTCTAACAGCCGGTGGACGCGTTCTTGCTGTTACTTCGTATGGAAAAAACCTAGAAGTAGCATTAGAGAAATCCTACGATTCCATTTCTAAAATAAATTACGACGGAGCTTATTACCGTAAGGACATAGGTCAAGATGTACGTTAACCCTCGGAAATTCATTCCACTACTATGAGTATAGATCTGATCATCATTCTCATTTCCATTCTTGCCTCGGCTTTCTTTTCAGCAATGGAATTAGCTTTTTTATCTTCAAACCGACTACGGATTGAAGTCATGAAGAAAAACCGTTCGCTAAAAAGCAGAATCATTGGACTTTTCTTCCACCGTGAATCTACTATGATAGCGTCACTTTTAATGGGGAATAACATCGCGTTGGTCATGTACGGACTTGCTTCGGCGCGCGTGCTGAATCATTTCTTTATGGGATTGGGTATCTCGGATGAAGTACTTTTGTTGGTACTGCAAACCGTTGCTTCCACCATTATTGTACTTGTGACCGCAGAATTTTTACCAAAAGCGCTGGTTCAACTGAATCCAAATCGCTTTTTAGATGTGACACTTGCTCCAATGCTTATTCTGTATATCCTATTATACCTGCCCACTCAATTGGTTCTTTTCTTTAGCTACATCATTTTAAAATTATTTGGCTCTAACCAAGAACAATCCGCACGTGTTTTTTCCAAAGTTGACCTAGAGCATTATGTTGATGAGTTGAGTGCCCGAATTAAAGATGAGGAAGAATTTAGCAATGAAATGCTCATCCTCCGAAATGCCCTGGATTTCAGCAATATCAAAGCACGTGATTGTATGATCCCGCGAACGGAAATCATTGGTGTCGAAATTGAAGATGACATCGAAGAAGTGAAAGAATTATTGATTTCAAAAGGACTGTCAAAACTAATTGTTTATCGAGACGACATCGACAACATTATTGGTTATGTCCATTCATTCGATTTGTTTTCCAAACCGAAATCCATCAAACAAATTTTAAAGCCCATCAGCTTTGTTCCAACCGTTATTTCCGGAAAAGATTTACTGGAGAAATTTACGAAACAAGCAGGTAGCTTTGCCGTGGTTACAGATGAATACGGCGGAACAGCAGGAATTATCACCTTAGAAGATGTCATCGAAGAAATTTTCGGGGAAATCGAAGATGAGCACGACAAAGAAATTTGGCTAGAGGAAAAAGTAAGCGATACAGAGTTTTTATTCTCTGCCCGAATAGATATCGATTACTTAAATGAAACATTTAAACTATCCTTGGAGGAATCGGAGGAATATGATACGCTCGCTGGATTAATCATTCATCACATCGAATCCATACCTACACAAGGAGACAGTGTTCAACTAGAAAAATACCGCTTGGTCGTAGAGGAGGTTAGCGATCGAAAAATCGAAACGGTGAGGCTTTTTATTGAATCGTGATGAAACGTGCGCTTGGACTTCTTACTCTGTTTATCAGTTCATTCGTCTTTGCTCAAACAGACTTCAAACTCCCTTCCGAACTTTCTGAAATATCTGGGTTGGAAAAAATATCCGATTCACTCCTGATTGCCATCAATGACGGTGGAAATGAACCTATCCTTTTTTTTCTTGACATAAAAGGAACAATTACCCGTAAAGTCAGGGTTTCCAATGCTAGCAATACCGACTGGGAGGCGTTGGCAATCGATGAAAAATACGTGTATATTGGCGATTTTGGTAACAACATGAATGAACGCAAAGACCTCTGTATTTACCGGGTCAATCGCCAGGATATTGCCACATTGAACGAGGTGACCGCTGAAAAAATGTCCATTTCCTACAAAGAACAATCGGAATTCCCCCCAAAGGATCACGAGCGGTATTTCGACGCTGAAGCCATGACCTTCTTTGAAGGACAACTCTGGATTTTCACCAAGAATAGCACCAAACCATTCGACGGAAAATCCTTTATCTACATGGTGCAATTTGAAGCGAATCAGTCAAAAGCACTTTCAAAAGTTTCGGAATTAAAATTGAATAAAACATCCTATTTGAAAGATGCCGTTACCAGCGCATGTACGGTCGAAAGTTCCATCGTTCTCTCCACCTACAATCGATTGATCAAACTAGACTTTCCAAAACAAGGATTAAGCAAATCAACAATATACAAATACCCTCATATCCAACAAGTAGAAGCATGTACCTATCTGGGTACGAACACCTATTTCTTGTCCAATGAGCAACATAAATTTCTCGGTCCAGCA
>JBEDJV010000178.1:0-4368 GCA_041172545.1 Bacteroidota bacterium
AAGGTATCTAGATACCTTACTAAAAGAGGTGGATGCAATCAAAGGGCGTATCTGGGACAATCACAAAATCTCTACTTTAGGAGTAGAAGAATTAGTGAATCAGACCATTGTTTTTGGCGAGATGATCCGTCTGCTTTTAACGGAAGTAGCAGAGGAGAACAAAAAAACATTCAACACCCTAATTACAAACATTTTATAGTTGATTTAGAGAATTTAAATACTAAGGATGCCGAGCAAATTGTACAACAAATTCCTAGCTTAGATATTGTAATTTTAAACGCTGCCTTATTAGGCGAAATTAATTTATTACAAAATGAGTAGAGGAACAGTAAAGTTCTTTAATGAATCTAAAGGATTTGGATTTATTATCGAAGACGACACGAACAAAGAATATTTTGTTCATGTTACAGGATTAATCGACAAAGTCAAAGAAAATGACGAAGTTGAGTACGATTTACAAGAAGGTCGTAAAGGTTTGAATGCAATCAATGTAAAAAAAGCATAGTAGTACATTCTCATCATTAAAATCCCGCCTCTCGCGGGATTTTTTTTTGAACACTATTTTCCCGTCAAGCAATTTCAAACTCTGTTCATCGTACGCGTAAAATCCTTATTTTTGAGGATTGAAATCATCATATGCGCGCATTATTTTTTAAGGAAATCAATAGTTTTCTAAGTTCTATTATTGGATATGTGTTTATCCTTATCTATTTAATTGCCTCTGGACTTTTTCATTGGGTACTTTCGTACAACACGAATCTACTAGAAGGGACGGAAGCAGACATGATTCCCTTCAATTTATCACCTGTCATATTCTTTATTTTGATTCCTGCCATTACCATGCGTTCCATCGCAGAGGAAAGAAGAACTGGAACCATCGAATTACTCCTCACACGACCAATTTCCGATTTCAAACTCGTTTTCGCTAAATACCTCGCCGGTGTAGCTTTACTCGTGGTGGCCATCATTCCAACCATTATTTATTTTATCTCCATGTATTACCTCGGGAAACAAACAGGGAATATTGATGCAGGAGCTACAATGACATCCTATGTTGGACTTGTTTTGCTCGGAGCAGTCTTTGTTTCCATCGGAATTTTCGCTTCCTCACTCACCAATAGTCAAATTGTTGCGTTTATTCTAGCGATGTTCTTGTGTTGGGTGTTTTATGATGGATTTAACTTACTTGGTAATTTTAGTCAATTTGGTGGACTTGATTACTTCATAAAATACGTTGGAATAGCTTTCCATTACGATTCCATTAAAAAAGGTGTCATTGACTCTGGTGACATCATCTATTTCATTTCCCTCAATACACTGTTCTTATTCGCTTCTTTAACAGTGATTAAAACATTGAAAAAATAACATGAAGAAGAATCTCACAAAAGGACTTTTCAATTGGACAGTTCTCGCGCTAGTTGGCGTAGCGATTGTTTTAGTAAATATCATTGGTTCATTGATCTATTACAAAATAGACATGACCAAAGATCAGCGTTACTCCCTAGCAAATAGCACCGAAAATTTCTTGGCGAACCGAGATAATTTTGAAAACAGAATCAGTATTCAAATTTATTTGGAAGGCAACATGCCATCTGAAATCAAACACTTTCAAACGGCATTAAAAGATAAACTTCAGGATTTCAAACGTGTTGCAGGAAATCGCATTGAGTATTTATTTACAGACATCAATGTCGGATCTGAAGAAGAAGTGAACGCCATGCGTGCGCAATTGTACGACAAAGGAAAAGGAATAATGCCTCTTGAAATCTTGTACATGAAAGATGGTACACAAAGTAAAGTGATGTTGTTTCCAGGAGCCATAATGAGTTATACGGTGAACGGAATCACCAAGGAAAACATGGTGCAATTCCTTCCGGGAACCCAACCAGGACATCCAAATAGCCTAGAGGACATGGCGGAAATCATTGAGACTTCGCTAAACAACCTAGAATATAACTTAATTGCGAGCATGCGTCGATTGACACAAGTGAACAAACCTAGAATTGCTTTCTTGCAAGGACACGGTGAATTGACGTACCAACAAACCATGCGTGCAAGAGCACTTTTAGCACCATATTTCACCTTATCCGATGTGAAATTATCCGATTCCATTGCTGCATTAAACGACATCGATGGTGTTATCATCGCTAATCCGCGCATTCCTTATTCTGACAGCAGCATGTACATTTTGGATCAATTTGTGATGCGTGGTGGTAAGTTGATGGTGTTTATGAATACCCTTGAACACGATGAAGACACACTTATGGCACGCGGAATGACTCATTCCATGAGGAAAAACCTAAAATTAGATCGTTTGCTTTTCGATTATGGAATCAAGGTTCATGAAAACTACATGATGGATGTCCAATGTGCTCCCAAGATTGTTCCGTTTGCTGAATCAACGTTTATCCCATGGTTTTTCCATGTGATGGCGACTCCGTCCAAACACCCAATCACCCGAAATGTAGATCCGATTTTGTTGAAATATGCCAATGAAGTGAGCTTCGTGGATCTGCCGAATATCAAAGCGACTCCGTTAATTACCTCATCCACCAATTCCATTCCATCTGGATTACAGCCCTTTGTGAATTTAGGCCTACCTTTGAACTATGGAAAATCACCCAAATTGGTCGATAATCCGGAGGATGAAATCAATAAACTTTGTTTAGGTGGAATGGTGGAAGGATACTTCAGTTCACATTACAACAACCGACTCCCACCTGAGTTTGTAAAAAATCTTCCCAAAAAATACGCCTTTCAAGCAAAAAGCCAGAAGGAAGGAAAAGTATTGCTCATCGGAAATGGAACCTTCTTCGCCAATACCTACGATTCGATGCCAAACCCAAAAGGAATGAACTACTTGTATCGTCCAAATGGATTTAATGAGTTAAAAATGGATTACGATTTATACCAACGTCGAATTTCACTTTATTATGGAAATCAAGAATTTTTCCAAAACATTGTCGATTACATGATGGGAGATAATTCTGTGCTCGATATTCGTAGTCGTCAGATTGACATCAAGGAAATTGACAAAGAAAAGGTCACAAAATTCGCTGGATTCTATAAAACCATGAACATGCTTTTACCGCTTGGAATCATCATTCTACTGAGTATGTTAATGAATTACATTCGAACCCGTCGTTACGCTAGAAAATAACTATCCATGAAAAAAATCAGTATCCTTCTCTCTTTAGTCGCAGTACTTATTGTACTTGGATGGTTCGCTTTTGATTTAACGCGAAAAGACGGTGCAAGCGACTCAGAATTCATTGAATTCGCTGTTAAAGACACGAATTCTGTTTCAAAAATCATCATCTCTGATGCCTTTTCTAATACGTTCACCTTGGTGAGAAATGGAGACGAATGGACAGATAAAAATGGTGGCTGCATTATGCAATCAGGCGCACATTACATACTAGAAGCACTTGGTAACATTTCATTGAAAGGATATTTATCGGATAAAAGCCACAAGCAATTTGTCAAACTGATGTCAGCAAGTCACACGAAAGTGGAGATTTTCCAAGATGGTGAATGGACAAAAACCTGGTACATCGGTCCGTCAGCGCAAGACCACAATGGACAAATCATGCTTTTAGAGACCGCAGATGGTGGAAAAAGTTCGAATCCTGTGATGATGCAGATCAAAGGAATGACAGGGATTATTGAACCACGTTTTTTTGCTGATCCAAGAAAATGGGCGTGTACGAAAATATTCGAACTAGAAATGGAACAAATTGCGAGTGTAAATGTAAAATACCCCAAAGAAAGTTACCGAAACTTCAACATTGCAGCAAAAGGAAATCGTTTTTCTTTAACTCAAAACGGTAAAAAAATACCGGGAGTGGATACTATGAACCTCTACCGATATCTACAGGGATACAAGAAAATTCACTTTGAATTAGCGAATTATGAATTGACGAAAAAACAATGTGATAGCCTGAAAAACACTGCGCCATTTTGTGTGCTGACAGTCAAAGAAAAACAAGGCAAATCGACAAAACTACGCATGTTTAAAATTGCCACAAAAGAAGCTCAACGCAATGAGTTTGGAGAAATGCAAAACATGGATATGAATAAGTTTTGGTGTCAATTACCTAACGGAGAATTGGTAAAATGCCAATATTTCGTTTTCAATCCACTGATCATGGGACACGTATTCTTCCCTGGAATGGAATTGACTTTCCCTAAATAGTCGAAGTCCAACTTCATGAGGAAAGGTTAGCCAGTCTATTCCTTGCCTCGTGACAAGTTCTGATCAGTAAGTCTTTTGGTGAAATTTATTTACATCAAAAATGAGCTTTTAAGCAACTTTAAACAGCATTTTTGCGTTAATGCAAATACCTAAACCGACTAACTACCTACATG